>JAEKFU010000513.1 GCA_016522385.1 Pseudomonadota bacterium | reverse complement strand
CCCTTTGCAGTATCCACGGTATCGGAGTCCTTCTAGCCGACAGCCACACGCACACCGATGTTTCCTACCTCATAGAGTGCTGGCGAGAGCAGAACGGAACTGTCCTAACTGACGGCATCATTGACGCCAAGTCAGCGATAGTTGAGCGATTTCGTCATGCCGAAGATATGGTCTTAGTCCTGGAGAACGGTGAGAAGATCTCAATCACGTTTGCCGGTAGTAACAACGGACACGCTGAGATTGAGGTGCACGAGCCTATCATGAGTTGCGTGCACGATCGCGAAACAACTCATACTGGTTCCTCCAGTCCCGTCTGAATTCACACACAAATTCCGTAGACGGAGCTTGCGGAATCACACGCAAAAATTAAAGTCGGTTCATGGCATTGCGCTGCCATGCTAGGCAGTACTCACGGCGTGACACGGTTGAGTAGTTCTGACAATTAGGGAGACTCGACGTGATGCCCGACAAGAAAGACGAAGCGCTGGCTATCGAGGTGAACCGCGCAATCCACTCAAAAGATCCAAATCGCCTTATGCAAGCTATCCGGCACCTGATGGAGCATCACGGACTAGCAGCGTGCCCGGATCTCGTTGCAGGCCTGCCTACTAAGGCCAAGAAAGTAGATAAGGTGATCGAAGCAGGCCACCAACCGCGTCACTGAAAGCTGAAGCACGTCTTGCTGAAAGACCCGCCTGCAGGCCTCCTAGAGCGTGTCGCCCGGTTTGGCCTTAATCTGACCCAGACACGCGTCGGCCCTTCTCCCTTTCCAAGTGTGCGGGTATTCCCGGTAGTGGAAACGACACGAAGGGCTGCGGCTGCAACAATCAGTGTACTGAAGAAATTCATGGGTCGGGTTCTCCTGCTCACTGGGCCAGCTGGTTAGCCAAGGGGAGTTCTGCAACCTACCAATCTCATTGAGTTTGACATTTCACATTTGGTGAATGATCTGCGTCGAGGCAAGCAGTATAGGCGATGTCTACATGTCGACATCAGAATGGCGTCCGCGCTGATAGTTCGCGCTCCAGAGGACCTGTTCAGCGACGAAACCAATATGACCTGCGTTAGGGCCTTGCCGCCTGTCTTGACTACCAGTTGACGGCGGGCTCATGACAGATGAAGGAACCATTCTTTCTGATTGTCACCCTAGCGACATTGGACCAGCCATATTTTTTCCGGCAGATCTCCAAGGCCTCAGCGTGGCTGATGCGTCCGCTGTACTGTCCGCCGTGGCTCTTCTTGCTCCGTCTCTTCTTGGAAGCCACAGGTAAGACATCGGACGCGATGTTTGGTCCTGCAATCACAGCTGGCTGGATGGTGCCCGCCTCGGCTTGGTCATTCCCAATCACTACCAGCACAAACAGAGTGCAGCATATGATCATCAAAGTGCGTCGCTTCATGGCCTGTACACTCCAGAATTCATCGTTCGGCCTGAAATGAATGTTCGAGCTTTCTCACGCTGTCTTTGACCGTAGTCAAAGAGGACAAGTCTGCGACAGAACCAACAGTTTCACAATCTCTTGCTGTTGAGGATTGCCCGCAAGAGGGCCAGAATTGGCGTGAAAACAAACTAGCAGGTATCTCGGCGTTGCTGGGACGGTTCCGTCGTGCGTTGCCTCCGGCATGATTTGCAGGTAACGGGTTGCATGGCTTGCGAGGCGCTCGTGCCACTGACGCCGCCGAGTGTCCTTGCCACATATTCCCGATCCGGCTTCGGCTCGTGCCGAATTGACGCGGCACACTTCAAGAGGGTTTGCAGGGCACGATTAGGTTGCTCGCAGAAGCGAGCGCGAAATAGTTTTGGGTGGCATCCATGAAGGCTTGGACCAGCCGGCGGGGTTTGCCGTGCAAGTGTCCTAGGACCAGCTCTAACGGCCTTACCCCAGACTGAAGCGGGACGGCAGTTACGTTATCACCGGCATAGGTGATAGCAGTTAATGGAAGCATGTTGAGAATTGAACATCCCACACCGGCACCCACCAGGCTACGCACCATTTCATGTGTGGAAACTGTCGCCACAACGTTCGCGTCAGTATCTGAATCATTGACCAGGTTTCGGTAATACTCGTTTGTCATTGGTAGATCGAGAAGCACCAAGGGCTCCCCACGAAGATCAGCCTGCGTCACAGACTCTTGCTTGCTAAAGTTGTGGCCGCGGTGAACCAGCACATAAGGGGGCGCTTCGATCAGCGTGTGACGGACGATGCCTGTTCTGACATTCTCAGCAACGAACAGGATTAGATCGAATTCGCCGTCGAGCAGGCCGCTTTGGGCCTGTTCATTGTCGGTCTCCACCAGGTTCAATGTCACGTTGGGATGGTTGCGAACCAAGGGTCCTGCAATGGCCGGTATAAAGGCCGGGGCCACAGGCGCATAGTAGCCGATTGATATGCTACCTGACAGTGCAGTACGCAGCTCTGCGCCCTCAATAAGAAGATTGTCATATTCCTCGATCAGGTGGCGGATCTTGCGCATCATCGCAATGCCTGCAGCGGTCGGCCTGATCCCCTTTGCCGGATAACGCTGCACCAATTGCAGCTCGAATTCCTCTTCCACGAGTTCGATGGCGTTTGATACCGCGGACGGCACCACGTTTAGTCGTTCGGCAGCTTTGGCAATCGAACCTTGCTCGGCTGCAAACAGAAAATACTGCAGCGCCTTGATTGAAACTCGCACCAGGATAACCTTTGCAAAAGCTCAGAATTATCGATGTTATGGCTCAAAAAGTTCCATTTTTCAAACCTTATGGGCTGTGGGACACTAGACATTTGCAGCAGCAGATAGTCGGACATCCTGACCATGCACGATACGAGCAACAACGGTAACGGCGCGAATGAGAGTGCCTTTGCCCGGCAGTGGCATCATCGCCCGCCGGTGCCGATCCAGGTCTCGCCTTTCTTTTCTTGGCCTGCAGATCCCGTCCGGATGCTCCGCTGGATTGCAGACCGTTGGTTTGGCGTCGCTGAGAATTCGATCCTCGTCATCATTGCCTATGTATCATGGCGCTGGTTCCAACCGTCGCTTGAGGAAGCAAGAGCACTTGCCGTAGGCTGGATCGCGGAAATCTACATTCGCAACGTTGTCCTGCTTCTCGCCATCGCCGGCGGTCTGCATCTGTATTTCCATGCGTGGAAGGAGCAGGGGCAGCGATTGAAATTCGATCGGCGCGATTTGGCGACAGACAGCCGCGCTTTCACCTTCAAAGACCAAGTGTTCGACAATATGTTCTGGTCATTGGGGAGCGGTGTTGGCTTCTGGACAGCGTACGAAGCCTTAATGTTCTGGGCCATGGCCAACGGCTATGCGCCGGTTTTGGCCTGGAGCGCCAATCCAGTATGGTTCGTGGCGCTGTTCCTGCTGACGCCTGTGTGGATTTCCTTTCACTTCTACTGGATCCACCGCCTCATACACTGGCCGCCGCTCTACAAGAGTGTTCATGCCCTGCATCACCGCAATACGAATGTCGGCCCCTGGTCAGGTCTGTCGATGCATCCGGTTGAGCATTTGATCTTCTTCTCCTCGATCTTGATCCACTTTGTACTGGCGGCACATCCCATCCATATCCTGTTCCATATGCAGCATCAGGCCCTGACGGCAGCGACCTCCCACACCGGTTTTGAAGGCATGCTGGTGAAGGACAAGAACCGCCTGGCGCTCGGCACCTTCCACCACCAGATGCATCACCGCTATTTCGAGTGTAACTATGGCAATCTCGAAATGCCGTGGGACAAGTGGTTCGGCTCTTTCCACGACGGCACCGACGCTTCGCACCAAAAGTTCAAAGAACGTCGCCGCCGGCTGACCGAAGCCGCCTGATGCCGAAACTGACGGTCACAGACCTCCTCGATGCCAAGGCAAATCGTCGCTTGATCCGATGTACACGCAATAGCCGAAATTCGTATTTCAATTTCCGGTTATGCCAAGTTTTCGTCTTCTTGAGCAGACGCGACCGTCTCAGTGCGCGATGGCCTGTGTCGTCTGACCGACCATGATTTCGCCAAGTACCGTGGTCGACAAGCAAGTCGACGTCGCATCAAGCGGCGGCCTTCTGTCTGCAGTAACAGGAAGCCTTGATTGGAATCTCCGCACGCGCCACGGCCTTATCCAGTTGCAGTTTCACTTGGCCAGCTTCCACCTTCTCACCCCGATGGATTAGACATTCATGCAGACCGTGCAAGCTCCAGACATTGCTTGGATGCTGACAAGCGCGGCTCAGTGTGGAATCGAGACCGAGATCAGCCCGATAGACCGCTTCGGCCTCCTCATAGCGATCTTGCTCGATCAGCAGCGCGCCCAGCGCATGTCGCGCCGGCTGCATCCAGCCCCATGGCTCGTCGTAGGGTAGGTTATCGTCAAGTTCGACGGATTGCCGGAGATGCTCGAACGCTTTGTCGTGATTTCCCTTCTTGTATTCCAGTTCGCCGAGCAGCATTTGTTCCGCAACCGTCAGTATGTCCCGGCAGGTGTTGTTGAACAGCATGCGGCTCTCAGGAACGTTATCGCGGGCTTGAAAAAATAAGTCGCGTTCCGCCTCAGCCTCGGCAAGCTTGCCAATGTTCGCAAAAGCGACGGTGCGAGCATAGCGCATCATCGCAGTCGTTACGCTATACAATTCCGAATCTGTCGGCAGATCTTGGCCAAGGATGTCGTTCCATCGCCCAAAGCGAACAAGAACGTGCTGCTTCATCGGGATGAAGGCTTCGAACCAGTCGGCCATGACGCGCAAGAAATCTTCCGGGATGGTCGCAACCAGTTCGTCTGCCGTCTCCAGCGCCACCGTGGGCTGAGCAAGGAACATCGCCCCATAGATCTTGAAATGATAGTTGTGGCAGCGATAGACCGAGTAAAAATTGTCAGCGCCCGCTTCCTCCAGGAATTTGCGATCCGCGACGATTGCCGTGTGGTTTCTTGAGACCACGTTTTGATAGTCTCCGCACAAAACGTCGATATGGGTGGCCATGTGAAGCAGGTGTCCAGCATCGGGGACCAGGGTGCTCAGTGCATCGCCATGGCGCAGCGCACGTTCTGGATGTGGCGACATTTCCATCAGATGGATGTACATGTGAAGCAGGCCGGGATGCACCCAGGCCCCTTCAAGCGTGTCGAAGGCCCTCTCCAGAACAGAGATCGCCTCCAAGGTGTCTGCGCCCTCAGCCGGTTTACCGGAAGGGAGATCCCAAAGCTGCCAGGGCGTCCGATTCATTATCGCTTCAGCAAACAGACAGCAGATATCCAGATCGGCGCTATAGGCCTTGGAAACAGTGCGCATCGCGTCGGCGTAGGCATCGTTCCAAGGCGAGAAATCTTCGACCGTTGCATCCTCCGGATAACGGTGCACGATCGCCTCGATCAAGGCTCTCTCGAAATCGGACACATGGTCCTTGAGCTTGTCCGCCTGTGTGATCGCCTGACGTGCACGCGCTAGCGCATCCGGCTTCTCATCATCCTCGAACGCTTCCCAAGGTTTGTTGTAATTCGGGCCGATTGCATAGGCGATGCCCCAATGTGCCATGGCGCAATCGGAATCCGCTTCAATGGCCTTCTCAAAGCACGCGATCGCTTCCTCGTGGTTATAGGCATAGGTCCACACCAGGCCGCGGTCGAACCAGAGCTGCGCAGCGTCAGATGTTGTCGTAACTTTTCTAGAATACGTCCCTAGGTCGTAGTAAGGCATCGCCCGTACTCCCGTTCAGGTCAACTAATTCTGAAAGGTGTAGCCCACAACACCGGTCCCGATCAATCTCAGGAGAACCCGGTCAGAATGATCGCTTTTGCCACTCAACAGAAGTGAAGGCCTTCATTGAAGCGAGTCCGCTAAACAGCCAATAGCCGACAATCGAAATTCGATGCCCGCTCTTATCCAGGTTATGTTTGCCTGCGGCTCGTGCTGGCCAGTTGTCGGTTTGACTTGGTGTCTGTTGGATTCGCCAAATCTTGTGGGTCGATGCTAACGCCAGTCACCGCCGCGATCCTGCTGATACTGCTGCCAGAGCTTCTCACCAATTAGGCAGTCGTATTTTTCCGTTTCCATCGCGTACTGGGCACGCCAT
>JAEKFU010000432.1 GCA_016522385.1 Pseudomonadota bacterium | reverse complement strand
CCTCGGCCAGCTTAAGGCGATGTCGGCGATCGAAGCCTGCCGCACGGCAGCGCTTGGCGGGCATGTCCCGGTCTGCAGGAGCGAAGCTCCGAAGATCCGGCATGACGGGCCCGACCTTCGCCGCGATGCGGCTGCAGGCGGGGAAGTCGCGGCTTGCGAGGACTGCGGACACAGTCATATTGCCTATAACAGCTGCCTTATGGGCAAAATCCGTAATGGGGAGTTGGCGGGGCGATGCCAGCATTTTTCTTTGAATCACAGCACTTCCTGTCTCCATAACAGTGCGTCTCCGTGGCCCGTTCGATTCGGCCAAAGATGGCCGGTCACAAACGGAGACGAACATGTTGGAGACCTACTTCCAGGCATCGAAGATGCTGGGACATCTGCGGAGCGGGCCTAGCGGACCATACCTCGACGGCTTCGCGGCGGCGCTTGAACGTCAGGGCTATAGCGGCGACACAGCAGTGCGATATCTGCGGGCAGCCGCTCATGTCGGCCATGTCATGGCGGGACGTGAAGCAAGTGTAAGTGACATCGATCTGGCAGTGTTCAGCGAGCATCTGCGCACCTGTCGATGTCCGCGGGCCAGCGGAGGACGTCGCAACCATCACACGATTTTCGGCGCCAAGCTCTTTCGTCGGCATCTTATCGAGATTGGCGTGTGCCGACCTGCTGCCGTTGCACAAGAGGTGCCCGTCGAGCTGCAGCTGATCACCCGTTTCAAAGCTTGGTTACGCAAGCATCGCGGGGCGTCCAATCGCACCATCAAACTCTACGCTGGCGATGCTGTCCGCTTGGTGGAAGAGCTTGGCGCGGATCCGACTGGCTGGGAACCGGCCGATATTCGCAACTACGTCACGGACCGCGCGAGCACGTGCGGGCGTGGAACAGTTGAGAAGATGACGACCAGCCTGCGAGCATTCTTGCGCTATCTCGCTGTCGAAGGCCACTGTCGAGCGGGGCTCGACAACGCCGTTCCTGCCTACGCCCATTGGCGGCTTGCCGACATGCCGCGGTATCTGTCGACAGAGCAGGTGAACCGGTTGATCGCAGCGTGCCATGGCGAGACCGGTGCGTGCCGGCGTGATCACGCGATCATCCTGCTTTTGGCGCGCCTCGGGCTGCGGGCAGGCGACGTGGCGCAGCTTCGTCTCGACGACATCGAGTGGCAGACGGGCTCGCTGCGGGTCTCGGGCAAGTCGCGCTGCGAGGTTCGCCTGCCGCTGCCGCAAGACGTCGGGAATGCGATTGCCGCCTACCTTGAGTGCCGGCCAACCATCAGCGAGAGCGATCGCGTATTCCTGCGCACGATTGCGCCGTGTCGGCCGTTCCGGAATGGTTCCGGCATCTCGTCGGTGGTGAAGCGCTGCATGAAGCGCGCTGGCATCGTGACGCCGATCAAAGGGGCGCACGTTCTGCGACACACGGCGGCGACCGAGATGCTACGCTATGGCGTTCCGCTCGAGAAAATCGGATTGGTCCTGCGGCATCGCGGTATCGACACGACGGCCTACTACGCCAAGGCCGATGTCGCGCTCCTGAAACAGATCGCGCAACCCTGGCCGGAGGCGCTCTGATGCTGAACGACGTCGAGACCTACCTCGCCCTGCGTCGAGCTACGGGCTTCGCAATGATGAATGCGGAATACCTGCTCAAGAGCTTTGCCGCCTTTGCGGCCGAACGCGGGCAAATCCATGTCCACACACAAACGGCCATCGAGTGGGCGGCGCGTGGCCCGTCCGTCGCGCAACGCGATGCCAGGCTAAAAGCCGTTTGCCGCTTCGCGCGTCATGTCCGGCTTGAAGACGCCCGGCATGAACTGCCGCCAGCCAATCACTTCGGCGCCCGAAAGAGGCGGCGCTCGCCTCATATCTACTCGGCCGCTGCAATCGATCGCCTGATCAGGGCCGCCCTTCGGCTTCGGCCTGAAGGCGGCTTGCGTTCATGGACCTATGCGACCTTAATCGCACTGCTCTCGACCACCGGATTGAGAATCTCCGAAGCTCTGAAGTTGACGGTCGCTGACGTGGCCAGCGACGGCCTGCTCATCCGCGAGACCAAGTTCCGGAAGACCCGTCTGGTGCCGCTGCACGACACGGCAATGGCCGGCTTAGGGCGCTATCTGGTGCGTCGCCGGTCTCGCTCGGAGGATGATCCGGTGTTCGTTGACGCGCACGGTCTGGCACTCCGTTACATTGCGGTCAAAGAAACTTTCGACAGGCTGGTCGGCAGGACGGGTATCGCGCCGACTGCACAGCGTCGTCCGCGTCTGCACGATCTCCGCCATACTTTTGCGGTGCGCGTGCTGCAGGGCAGTTCGGTAGATCGAAGCCGAACCGGCGCGCATATGGTGGCGCTCGCAACCTACATGGGTCACGTCAACATCTACGCGACCTACTGGTATCTAGAGGCTGCTGCCGAGCTGATGCGCGATATTGCCGTGGCCGGAGAGGAGTTCATCGCCGAAGGGAGGCAACCATGACGCCGATTGCTCCCCTTATCGAAGCGTTCCTCCGCGAAACGCTCACCGGTCAGCGAGGCGCCAGTCGGCACACGTGCGACTCCTATAGTTTGAGCTTCCAGCTGCTCTTCATGTTTGCCGCCGAGAAGCTCAAAATCCGGCCGTCGGCGCTAATGCTGGAGCAGCTCGACGCAGGCCTCGTCAGCGCCTTCCTCGAGCATCTCGAAGACACGCGCAAGAATGCGGCCGTGACGCGCAACGTCCGGCTGGCAGCCATCAAGTCCTTCTTCCGCTTCCTCGAATACCGGCAACCGGCGGCCCTGGAGCAGATCCGCCGCGTGCTGGCGATCCCGTTCAAGAAAACGGATAGGCGCCTTGTTCCCTATCTGCTGAAGGAGGAGCTGCAAGCGGTACTCGACGCCCCCAATCCCACCACGCGAGACGGCATCCGCGATCGAGCCATGTTGCATCTGACCGTTTGCGCTGGTCTGCGTGTGTCCGAGCTGACGGCCTTGAAGATCGGCGATATCGACATGCCGTCAATGAGCGTTCGTGTTCTCGGCAAGGGACGGCGGGAGCGAACGCTGCCCTTGTGGAAGTCGACGGCCACGGCACTGCGCGCCTGGCTTGCCGTGCGCGGACAAGTTGCGGCACCCGAGGTGTTCGTCAATGGCCGGGGAGAACCACTGAGCCGATGGGGCTTCGCCTATCTGCTCAAGCAGCATGCCGCGACCGCTGCTCGCGCGCAGCCTGGCCTGAGCAAGAAGCGCGTCTCGCCCCACGTCCTCAGGCATACCTGCGCAATGATCATCCTGCAGGCAACTCAGGACATCCGGAAGGTGTCACTATGGTTGGGCCATGCCACGCTGACTACAACTGAAATCTACACGCGGGGTGATCCGACGGAGAAGCTCGACGCTATGGACACAATCGTTCCACCGCACCTGCGGCGCGGCGTGTTCCAGCCGTCCGACAAGCTGATCGCGCTGCTCAAGCACACTTCTTAATGGTGAGCCAGATAGGCGGCGACCGGCGCGTCAGTACGATCAAGTCGCCGCCAACTCCCCATTACGGATTTTGCCCATAAGGCAGCTAATGGGGATTCCCCATTACTTGCCGTGACCGACATTGCCCGAAGTGCCAGGGCGCGGCCGCCCGAACCTGGCTCGCCGAACGCCAAGCCGAGTTGCTGCCGGTTGGCTATTTTCACTTGGTCTTCACC
>JAEKFU010000429.1 GCA_016522385.1 Pseudomonadota bacterium | reverse complement strand
CCCAATGTGATGCGCACCCTGCGTAATGGCGGAATTTGACATGGTCTTTCTCCTAGATTGGACGGCCTGGGCCTCAAGTGTTGTTACGCATTGCAATGTGGACGTTTCTTAGAACCAACTGAATACGCATAATTGGAAATGGATTATTCCAAAATCTGCAATGCTGGAGCGGAATTTATGTTCATGAGGTCGTTCGACTGCGCCGGATCAGCTCATCCAACAGGCACGGAGCGCCGCGCGATTTGGTGCATCGGGCAAGCTTCGCAACGATGCCGATGGGCAGATTTGGCCCGCTGGAGGCCGGCTTCTTTGTACCAGAAAGCGAAGTCGGGGGCTAAGACTGGACTCGTGCAGTGATGGGCGTAAGACCCGGAAGTCGGCCTTCCGGGTCTTCATAATTCACGCATAGGACAAAGTGGGATCAGGTTTGTGCAGACCAACAACAAACAACACTGCAGCACCGTTGAGCCAATAGTACCAGGCATCAATGCCGGTAAAGCCGAGCATGCTGGGTGCCGACACGAACACGACACCGACACTGAAATCGACGGTGAGGTGAAGCCAGTACGGCAGAACGCGGAATACGCCAAGCTGATGATTCGTCAGAACGGTCAGAACGAATGCCGCGACCCCGGTTCCGACGGCCAACCAGAGGGCCAGCGGATTGGACTGACCCAATTGGAGCAAAAATGGCAGGCCCATCAGGCCCAGCGCAACCGGGTAGTCGAGGAAAGCGTGTACTTTTCGGGTAACAAATCGTGGATCCATGGTGGTGACTCCTATTGGTGGTGAGTTTGACGCAAAGCCGATGATTGTGTTGTCGGCGCTTGGTAAAGATGTGTCCAAGAATTTGTATTTGAAATGTTTAAGAGTCCGGAATTTTTGATCAGGAATACAAAATTTACCCAATTTTGACGCAAACGGTGTTGCCAGGCGTGTCGCAAGACGATGACGATCCTCGATCGAAAGCCAGTGGAGTTCGTCGTGATTTGGGCAACGCGAGGCAACCCCAAGAGTTTGGACTCAGTTGTTCGGCGGGGTGCCGGAGCGTCTAAGGGGCAGCGGTCACGCCGCTTGCGTTTCTTCCAGCGCGACCTTTGGGAAATCGACCTCGGTTTGTGCGATATGATTGAAGTAGTTGGAGAATATGGTCGCGCCCACGGTTGCAACAATCTCAGCGATCTCGGCATCGCCGAAGCCGGCAGCACGCACTTCAGCGATATCGTCGTCACTCACCCAACCGCGCTTGCTGACAACGGAGCTGGCGAACTGCAAGGCTGCCGCGCGTGAAGGATCCGAAGATTGGCCCCTTAGGTTGGCCTGAGTTTCGTCATCGGACAGGCCATGCATCTTGCCAATCGCCGTATGGGCGGCTGCGCAGTACTCGCATCCATTGAGGCCGGACGTCGCCAAAGCAATCGCTTCGCGCGCCTTGGCGTCGATACTGGCACCGCCGAGCGCATTTAACAGCCCGATATAGGCTTCCAGGGCGGCTGGCGAGTTGGCCAGCGCTCGCATTATGTTCGGGGTCATCCCCATCGATTTCTGAAGTCCGTCCAAGAGCTGCTTGGCTTTGCCTTGAGCTTTACCCGGATCGATTGAATTGATTCTAGGCATCACAAGTATCCTTTGTCTAAGGCCTGCGACCGGTCTTGTTTTCTTGATCGGCCGCCAGGGCGTGGCTTGCTTCGATGCACATCAATTTGAGCCTTCCAGATTCCGAACAGAATGCGCATAATTCGAAATGAACTATTTCAAACGGCGGAATGCTGATGGATCGTTTGCAGGCCATGTCGGTTTTCGTGACCGTTGCCAACGAGGCAGGGTTTGCAGCCGCGGCCCGACGCCTCAACATGTCGCCGCCGTCAGTGACCCGGGCGGTGTCCGAATTGGAGGCGCGATTAGGCGCACGGTTGCTCCATCGCACCACGCGATCACTGCAACTGACCGAAGCAGGAGAGCGCTATCTCGCAGACTGTCGACGCATCTTGTCCGAAATAGAAGAGGCAGACCGGCATGCAGGTGGCATTCATGCTGCACCCAGTGGATTGGTGAAAGTAACCGCGTCCGTGCCGTTCGGGGGTATGGTGCTGACGCCAATATTGTTCGATCTGCTAGATCGTTATCCGGATATCTCGATCTCACTCCAGTTACACGATCGCATAGTGCATCTACTCGATGAGGGAATGGATGTTGCCGTGCGTATCGCGGAACTTCCAGATTCCTCTTTAACGGCTGTCCGTGTTGGCAGTGTACGACGCATGCTGTGTGCTTCACCGGTCTATCTTGAAGAAAAAGGCAGACCGAATTCACCTTCCGACCTGTCAGACCACCAACTGATCGACTTTGTGAATATGGCACCGGGTGGCGAATGGACATTTCACAACGCTGACGACACGATGAAATTCAGGCCGGTCTCACAATTGCACGTCAACAAATCCAATGTGGCCATCGCCGCGGCAGTGGCCGGCCGCGGCATCACCCGGGTGCTGTCATACATGATCTCCAAGGAACTGGCATTGGGTGAACTCGAACCGGTGCTAGTTGACCTCGAGCCACCACCGATCCCTGTTCACATTGTGCACAAGGAGGCGGGCCAGACATCAGCCCGCGTACGCGCCGTGCTCGACCATTGCGTCGAACACCTGCGCAAGCATCCGGCGATCCATTGATGACTGCGCGGCTCAATGCTGTCGAGCCCAAGTGTAGTTACGCGAAAATCGGCCGCTCAGAAAATCGACGAAGGCCCTGATCTTCGGTGGCGTATAGGTGCCTGGTGCGTAAACCGCATATAGCGGCGATGCTCCCGGGTCTATCTGGTAGTCAGAAAGCACCTCCACCAGCCGTCCGGCGCTTACTTCCGGGACCGGCGAGCCATTCCGGCGCCAGGATCACGCCAAGTCCGGCGCAAGCCGCGCCCACCAGAGTTTCACCGTCGTCGCAAAACAGCGGTCCACTGACCTGCACCCTGACCGGTTCTTTGCCGGCGCAGAACTCCCACAGGTTCTTGCCGGGCGTTGTGCGGAAGACGACGCAATCGTGATTGGCGAGTTCTTGTGGATGTTGTGGCGTGCCAGCCTTTTTTAGATAGGCCGGGCTGGCGCAAACCATACGGCGGGCTTCGCCAATCTTGCGGGCCATAAGGCTTGAATCTTCCAGCCGCCCGATACGAATGGCCAAATCAAGACCCTCTCCAACGATGTCTACCGGCCTGTCAGTGACCCTGATGACGATCCGGACATGCGGATATTGCATGTGAAACGCGGCAATGGCCGGCGCCACATGTAAACGCGCCATGCTGGTCGGTGCCGTCAAACGAAGTGTTCCGCTCGGATCCGCGCGCGTCTCGGTAACGGAAAGATCGGCTTCTTCGACCGCCTGAACGATTTCCCGGACCTGTTCGTAATAGGTCTCGCCAGCCTCGGTCAGGCTCAGTTTTCGGGTCGTTCTGCGCAGTAGCGTTGCCCCCAGCAAATCCTCCAGTTCACTGATCCGGCGCGACACTGAAGACGGCGCCAGACCGAGCGCCCGTCCGGCCGCGGACAGCCCACCGGCCTCGATCACTTTCACGAATACCTGCATCGCAGCGAGTTTATCCATCAGCTCATCATTCGAATAATTGAAATAGTCCTTTCCGCTTTATTGATCTTATCACAAAAATGAATGGCACATATATGCCGTGGCAAGCGAACAAGGAGATCCACGATGAACAAGATTGCAAACACATTGTCAGGTCTCGTCGCCGCTGGAATGCTCCTGCTTGCGACAAGCACGGCAACCCATGCGCAACAAGTGTGTGCCTCGCGTGACCATGCGCTCGGACAACTTGAAAAGCGTCACCATGAAAAGATTCTCGGCCGTGGCCTGACCCCGAACGGCAAAGCGATGTTCGAGCTTTTCGTCTCCAAGTCCGGCTCTTGGACCATGCTGGTTTCGCACCCCAGTGGACGGAGTTGCTTCGTCGCTGCCGGCGACAGCTGGCATGAAGTCAAACCACTGCCGGAAGGCTCCGTCTAACCCTCAATTGTACACTGTCAACTTCCAGGCGACTAAAATGAGTAATATTATCAATAGCATAAGCACCGCTTTAGCCAACTGGCAGGCCCGTCGCACGACCATCCAAGCCCTGTCTTCGCTTGACGAACACACGTTGCGGGACATCGGTATCAGCCGCGGCGAGATTACGTCGGTTGCTGCCGAACTAACGGGCCGGGCGCAGCGTTCACGTGTTCACACTTTGCGTGCTGCAGAACCCGAAATCCAAATTGACGATCCGGTGACAAGCCACACACCAGACATTGAGTGGCCGAAGGCGGCCTGAGGCATGTTTCAAGCCAATGAGACAGAAATCATGATAGAGCTTTACTTCTGGACGACCCCGAATGGCATGAAGCCGCTGATCATGCTGGAAGAGACCGGTCTCGACCACGTGATCCGGCCGGTGAACATCTCAAAGGGTGAGCACTTCACGGAGTCGTTCAAGCATATCTCCCCGAACCAAAAGATTCCGGCAATCATCGACTATGAGCCGGCGGGGGGCAACGCACCTATCTCACTCTTTGAGTCCGGGGCCATCCTGCACTACCTGGCTGAAAAATCCGCATCGTTGCTGCCGCGATCGGCCGCAGGCCGCGCCGATGCACTGCAATGGCTGTACTGGCAAATGGCTGGCCTCGGTCCGACCCTTGGGCAATTCATGCACTTTTCGGTCTATGCCAGCGAGTCGGTACCTTACGCCCAGGGCCGCTTCAGCCTGGAAAAGGAGCGCCTCTATCAGGTCCTGAACCAGCAGCTTGCTGAACGTGAATTTATTGCCGCTGACTATTCCATTGCCGATATCGCCGCTTACCCATGGATCCGTCGGCTTGAAAGGCAAGGCTGCCATCTCGAAAGTCTGTGCAATCTGAAGCGCTGGTACCAGAACATATCCGATCGGCCTGCCGTCGAACGCGCCTATCAGCGCGCCGATGAAATCAACACCACACCGGCCATTACGGCAAATTCGCGCACGTACCTGGTCAACCCGGCGCCAGCCGCCTGAGCATCATGCCGATCAACATATGAAAGAAGAAACTTGTCATGACCTCCCACGACCTTAATAAGCTCCACCATCGCGTCATCTCGAGCAATCTGCGCCTGCAGCAACTGAAAGAGATGCATGCACCGAACATCATCGTGCGCAACGAACAACGCGTGTTGCATGAGGCCCTCGGCGCGTTGAACGATGACGGTACGATCCAGCAGACCATTGCCGACATCGGCATCGAAAGCTTCATCAACTATTTCAAGCATATCGGCGACGCCGAGATCGACCTGCCGGCCGAGGCCGCTGTAACGCTCGCTCAAGCCGCCTGAGAACCGAGACTAGTCCACCGTCTCGAATCTCTGGTCGCAATGCTGTGGAGGCAATCAGTGCGGAATTGCCCTGCGGAAGTATGCTAGCCTGACCCATGGAGGAAAAACGCGCGGGCAAGCGCAGGCTGGCCACAATTATGGCAATCGATGTTGTCGGTTACAGCAGAATGATGCAGTCGGACCCATCGGGCTTGCTATCTGCGCTCAATGTCATCTTTTTGTCTGTGGTCAAGCCGCGGGTGGAAACGATGGACGGCCGGGTCGTCAAGCTCCTGGGCGATGGCGCTCTCATTGAGTTTCCTTCCGCCCATGAGGCTCTGGTCTGCGCAACAGAAATCCAAGAGCAGATGCGCGCGGCCCCTCCGCCTTACAGCTATACTGAACCGCTGTTTCTTCGCATCGGCATACACGCCGGCGATATACTGATTGAAGATCAAGACGTCTTTGGCGATTGCGTAAATATCGCAACAAGACTTCAGGCAGAAGCAGAACCAGGCGGCGTCTTACTGTCCCGAACCGTTGCCGATCTTGCCGGTGGCGAGCTGCCGTTCCGGCTGCGTGGTGAAGGAACCCGCAGACTAAAGAACATCGCAAACCCCATTGAGACGCTTTCTGTCGATTCTTCACATCCAAAATTTGTACTGGCACGCAGCAAACGAGCTGAGTCTCTGGAGATCCGTTTCTGTAAGTCAGTAGATGGTCAGAGCCTGGCATGGGCCTCCGTCGGGCACGGCCCGGCGATTGTGAAGGCGCCGAACTGGATCGGCCATCTCGTACTTGAATGGCGTAATGCAGGCCTGGCACATTTGCTCGATTCATTGTCCGCGCAACGTCGCCTGGTCTACTTTGACGCGCGCGGAAATGGTTTGTCGGAATGGGACATGAAGTCGATTTCCTTCGAACTCTTGGTGGATGACCTGGAATGTGTTTTCGATGCTGCCGGTGTTGATCGAGCGCCCATCATGGCTATCTCGCAAGGCTGTGCGATCGCGGCGGCTTTTGCAACGCGGGCCCCCGAGCGGGTCTCAGCCATCGTTATGATGGGCGGCTTTCCGGTCGGACGCGGCAAGCGAAAATCCAAGAAGGATCAGGAGCGGGCGCAAGCCATGCGGGCCATGATGGCAGCGGGGTGGGATGATGATTACCCGTCGCTTCGCGACCTAATTGCTGAGCATATTATTCCCGTCGCGAGCAGAGAGGACCGGCGTCGCTACGCAATGGATATGCGTGAAATGATTTCGCCGGAAAACCTCGGACGGTACAGGGAGGTAATCGACAATATTGACGTCACTGACCTTCTTCCCAAAGTGCAAGCGCCCTGTCTTGTGCTTCACTGTGAAGGCGACCGCATGCAACCCATCGAACAGGGGCGCAGAATGGCGGCAGGAATCCCTAATGCAAGGTTCATTGCGTATGACAGCAACAATCATGACATTACAGAAAATGACCCGTGCTGGCCATTGGCAGAGCGCGAAATTCACGCATTCCTGGAGGCGCATACGTGACAAACGACAATTGATCGCGACCGCCGGCAGCAATGTTCATCACGTCGGGAAGCGCGCGTGAAGGTCGGAAACCTGTTGCGGTGTCAGATAGCGGGTCTGTTCGCCACGCAGCAACAGATAGAGCC
>JAEKFU010000405.1 GCA_016522385.1 Pseudomonadota bacterium | reverse complement strand
CCACCAAGCAACATTCAGCATACAGTTTTCGGTTCGTCAGGATCGAATATCCATGGCATCCGTTTAAGGGACAGCGTCTTCGTGCTTGTTGGAGCGCACGACAGAATGATGGCATGGAAGTGTTCCTGGTCGAGGATCGGCCAGGCGTTGCGCGCGAGCTTCCTGCCTGGATGTGTGACGCGGCAGCCTGCTCAAGATTGACGATCGGTCCGCCGCTGGTCACGGTCGATGCTCTGATCGAGTTGTCATCAATCCTGGCGCTCCTGTCGCAGGGAAGTGGAGATTACGCATCATCAGGCCTTCCCATAAAGAAGGAGGCCGTCGATGAGTCGCCAGACGACACCATCACAACTCACCTTGAACCTGAAGCGCAAGACGGCCGAACCGCCGACGATGCCGGGACCAAGAGAAATACGCGAAGCTTTGGCCGATCTGCTGCTGGCTGCCCTGAACCTGCAAACGGAAAAGCTCGACAGGAAGGAGGGTGGCAATGACGCCTAAGATCACACCTGACCATTTTAGCCGCGGTGCTGCCGTCTATATCCGCCAGTCGAGCATGAGCCAAGTCGTCGACAACACTGAGAGCCGACGACGGCAGTATGCTTTGGCTGACACCGCCAAGGCAGCCGGGTTCGCATCAGTCATGGTCATCGATGATGATTTGGGCCGTTCGGGTTCCGGCCTGATTGAGCGGCCGGGGTTCCAGAAATTGATGACGGCGGTCTGCACGGATAGGATTGGCGCGGTGTACTGTATCGAGGCGTCGAGACTGGCGCGCAACGACGTGGGTTCATAATGATCACCTCTCTACCTTATTGAGAATCAAAGAGTTCTTGTTGGGGATTGTGTGCCGGCGGAGCTTCTTCCTCCAAGTTAGGCACACAGTTTGTCAGCGCTTTGGCATCGATCACCCAGGGCGCGCCCTTGCAGGCCTGACGTGCCGGAATGACGCCGCGGCGGATCAGGCGGCGTACGGTTTTTTCGCTGATTGACAGCTGTTCCGCCGCTTGCGCCAGCTTTAACTCGCCCCGCTCTTGCATTTCGCCTTCACGATAGGCCGCAATATCGTGGTTGGACCTGAAGGATTTCAGGCGCGCCTCGGTCCAGCTGTTGCCCTTCCCTGTCCGCTTTCCGGCGCGATTGAGCAGCGCCACGATCAACCGGTCAGGCATGATGCGGGCCACCTCCCGGATCAGATCTTCGGTGTCTGCATCGGCCGCCATCCGATGCCGGCCGGTACGATTCTTGCGAACCAGCAATTCCGTGTGGTCGCCGCCCTGCCAGTGCAGAAGAAGCCTGATCCGGTCGTCCTGAAGGGTCACCATAATCTCCACAAGAGCCGCACGTAGAATACGCTTGCGCATCTCCGAGGTTCCTGCTTCATGCCGCCAGGCACGTTCCAGATCGGCGCCGAGAGCCAAGTAAGCTGCTCGCTCGTCAGGCATCAGCTGCTCCTGCCGAGATTGCGTCTGTAACGCCGAAACGCGTTGCTCGCACGCCTGCACGGCCTCAAGGCGGGTGTTCCACAGCCGCTCCAGATTGTCGGCCACAAGCCGGTTGTCGGGATCGACCGCTTCATACCGGCGGCGCGCCTGATCGGCTTGGAACCGGGCTTCCTCAAGCGCCCGTTCCGCCTGCAGAACAACTTCGCACGAGGCCTTGCCCGATTCTTCAATGGCCAGTAGCGCTGCCTCCACGCCATGCGGTTGAAGCGCACGGATGACGGCCTCGCCAACCGCCTCATCGACACGGAGGGCACCGAAGGAGATACATCGTGTTCCATCCTCCTCTTCACCACCCCGGCAGCGATAGCGCGCCGAACGCTTCCCCCGATAATTGACCTGAAGCTTGCGGCTGCAATGACCGCAACGCAGAAGGCCAGCCAGTAATCCATCACCCTGGCGCACAGCTCCGCGTGCCGCCCGCGTTCCGTTGGCGTTATCGCAAATCATCCGCTGGTTTCTCTCGTATTCATCCCAGGTTATGTAGCCGGCGTGATGATCGCGGATCAACACGTCCCAGTCATCCTGCTCACGCTTGAACCCGCGCACGACGCGCTTGTGCCCATTTTCAATCTGCGTTCGGCTGGTGGTGCGTCCGTAAGCATAGGCACCCGCATAAACCGGGTTGGTCAGTAACTTCTTGACGCTGTTGTAGACCGGCAATTTCCAGATCACCTCGCGATCCGTCGGTCCGTGCGATACAACCGGAAGTGCAATCCCCTCTTGCCGGAACCACAGATGCACCTGGCGTATGCTCCCAAATACAGCAAATTTGCTGAACACAAGGGCAATGGCATCGCGCACGCGCTGATCGGGATCCATCTCGATCGTATCGCGCCCGACCCTTATGTAGCCGACGGCAACCGACGTGAACAATTCGCCGCGCCCTGCCTTCTGTCGCTGCGCTTCCCAAGAGCGTTGACGCAGCATCGAAAGCTCCATCTCGTTGAGCGTGCCCTGCATCCCCAGCACAAAACGATCATTGGGAAGACGTGGATCGTAGATCGCTTCCCGGTCTCCCAGGAGGCAGCCGACAACGCCGCAGAATTCGAGCAGTGTATGCCAATCACGTCCGTTGCGAGCAAGGCGAGACGCTTCGATGGAAAGCACCAACCCGACCTGGCTCGCACAAACCGCGGCCAGCAGCTTTTGGAAACCCGGCCGGTCGACACCACCGGCAGAGCGCCCGAGATCGTCGTCGATCAATTCTATCATGCTCCAGCCCAACGCCCTGGCGCGATCGGCCAGCGCATATTGAAGGCGCTGGCTCTCCAGATTGTGCTGGACCTGATCAGCCGTCGATTGCCGCACATAGACATAGGCCGCGCGCGACAGATGATCTGCCGTGATCTTTGCATCAATCGTCATCGCTGCCTCCTGTCCGGTTCTTCACCACCGGCGGGGATGCCACAACTGCCGCTATCAACGCAGCCAGAAGTGGCAGCAACGCTTCCCGGGCCGTCGTCGGGAGAAGATGCCCGTCCTGTTCGAACAGGTTTCCCTGTTTCGGCTTCCATTGTCCTGATTGTCTCATTCTGTTCTCCTGTCGCCGATTCCGTTGGCGCCAGAAGAAAGCCCCCTATCAGATCGCGCAAATCAGATAGAAGCTGCAGGGAAAACCTCGGCTGTTCCCGGACACAAAGGTCAGCCGCCTGCGGCTGAGCCATCCATTCCGGAAGATGGTTGATGACCCCATCCGGCTGACGCACAACCAGAATGGCCTGGCCGCGGTAGCTATGACGTCGGATCAATTGTGGGCGGCTGCCGGCCCGGGGATGGAAACGGTAATGAATCGACACTTCGCCGGCACAGAAACGGGCAGTATGGGACCGCCTCGAATGGTCGGGACTGGCATCACCTGATTGATCTCTGCGCTCTTGCCGGTGTCCTGGTGATTGATCATGACGGTGTTTATGATCCGCGCTTGATTAATGACCGCTTGTTACTCGGCCTGAAGGGAACGATGTCGGAATATGAGCTGAGCCTTTTTCGCCAACGCGGCATCGCGGCTCGAGACTCTAAAGCTCAGCGCGGCGAGTTGAGGTTCACCCTGCCGCCCGGCTATTGCTGGGGCGAGACCGAACAGATCGAGATGGATCCGGATGAGCGTGTCGCCGATGCGATCCACCTCCTGTTCCGTAAGTTTCGCGAACTTGGCAGCGCACGTCAGGTCGTTCTCTGGATGAGACAATCACAGGTTCAGCTACCCGTGGTGCGCCGCAATCTGGCCAGCTACAAGATCGAATGGCGAGCGCCAGCCTATCACACGGTGATACAGGTGCTGAAGAGCCCGATCTATGCCGGCGCCTACGCTTTTGGCAGGCGAAGCTATCGGACCAAGGTTGTGGATGGCCGGGCACGCAAGACCAGCGGTCATAGCAAATCTATGTCGGATTGGGACGTCTTGCTGCAGGGCAATCACCAAGGCTACATCACTTGGGAGCAGTTTGAAGAGAACCAAAAACTGCTTGATGAAAATGCCCATATGCAAAAGCGGGGGTCTCGCAAGGCGGCACGCGGCGGTCGCGCGCTGCTGACCGGCCTGGTGCGTTGTGGGCGTTGTGGCCGGATGATGCAGGTCTTCTATAGAACGCAGCCCAGCTGCACTCATCGCTACCAATGCCGCGGGAAAGACAGTCAGGTTGCCGATGAGCTTTGCATCGGCATCGGCGGTTTGCGTGTTGACCGAGCGGTTGCCGCACAGATTCTGGAGGCCGTATCAGACCACGCCGTCGAAGCAGCGATCCTCGCTGCCGATCAGGTTGCCACGGCTGCTGCCGATGTCCGAAAAGCTGTGGAGGGTGAGCTTGAGGAAGCCCAATACGAAGCCTCCTTGGCGTCACGGCGTTATGATCTGGTCGATCCTGGCAAACGCCATGTTGCCCGCACGTTGGAGGCGCGGTGGAATGCAGCATTGGAACGCGTTGCCGAGCTTGAGCAGCGGATCGCCGATTTGGAGACGGAAGCCGCTTCACGCCCGGAGACCGATCGTGCCGCGTTAATGCAGCTGGCGCATGACCTGCCGGTGGCTTGGAACGCCCCCACAACTGATGCCCGGGCCAAGCAAAGGCTGACGCATATCCTGATCCAGGAAGTCGTCATCGATCTCGATGATGCCGCCAACGAGGTAAAGGTCGTCATTCATTGGGTTGGCGGACGACATACCGAGCTTAGGGTCGCACGGGTCAAGAACGTCCACGGATTTGCAACTGACCAGCATAGTCCTGTCGAGGTCATGCGTAAGCTCGGCGGGCAATGGCCTGATCGCGAGCTTGCTGTGACCATGAACAGGATGCGCTGCAAATCGCAGAAAGACGAAACATGGACGACGGCCCGCGTACGCGAGCTCCGCGAGCGTCTGGGTATTGCCGCATTCGACCCGGCTGCCTCTCCGGAGACGATCGGCATCGCAGCTGCAGCACAACGCCTCAAGATCTCCGTCGATTCGGTTCACCAGCTCGTCCGAGAAGGCG
The DNA here is from genome assembly GCA_016522385.1 of Pseudomonadota bacterium. Lineage (GTDB taxonomy): Bacteria > Pseudomonadota > Alphaproteobacteria > Rhizobiales > Aestuariivirgaceae > JABDJG01. The sequence continues at coordinate 452 of JAEKFU010000405.1, read as the reverse complement.
TGCTTCCGGGCATTCAACTCATGCCTCTGGCACCCTGGAAGATACCTGTTGCTGCGCTCGATAGTGAGGCGGTTCAGATAGGTGTCCGAGAAATAATCTCACGACGGCCAAGAAATATGGCGAAGTTTCAAGATGATAAGACGTTGCAGCTGCCAGGTCTCTAAGAAAAGGATGCACTATGTCGCGCGACCGTCGGCGCATGGTCATAGATCAGGTCCACCCGAAGTCAGGCTGCAGGGAGCTTGAACAGATCGACGCCTTTCCAGAACACCTCCTCCCCGATCGCATCGCCATGCTCGGCCAAAAGGACCATGCCGCGGTAGAGCTGACAAAGCCCGAGATCCTTGGCCTCAGGCAGCCACACCCGATCAAGCCAGCGTTCACGGCAGGCGAGCTTGGAGCCCGGGCGATCCAGCCTCTGCGCCGTCATCGCCAGCAAGGCGGTTTCATGT
>JAEKFU010000266.1 GCA_016522385.1 Pseudomonadota bacterium | reverse complement strand
TGGTCGGTTCACAACCAGGCCCGGATGCATGCACGCAATCTTGATCCACCGTACCGCGATGTCGAGGATGCCCTGAAATATTGGCCCGAAACCGCAACCGCTGTCGCGGTTCGCCTGAATGATGGCGTTGTTGAAGTTCTAGCGCCGTATGGTGTCAAAGATCTTGTCCAGATGATTGTCCGGCCAACACCGAACTTTGCTGACAAAATGGATCTCTACAGGTCGCGCCTCGCCGATAAGAACTGGCAGTACCGTTGGCCGAAGTTACAAATCCTTGGTGTGTAGGTCGTGGGAACGTCGCTCTGACGAAACCAGCGTGAATGCAACCGGTTCATTGCAATTGCGTAACATAATCACTCCAACGGCTGATGATGTCGTCTCGACAAGCCTCGCCAAATCGGCAGAATTCTGATTTCTAGGGTAAAAGAATTGCCATGGCGGATAACTCGGTGGACCTAATCTGGATGGCGGGTGTCTTCTCTTCTTGCGAAGCAATGATCGTTGGATGCAACGAATTAGCTGACTCGGCTCGTGCCGGGCGAATATCTTACTGGGTCTGCCACTGGTCAAGGCGGGCATGAATTCGAAAACACCGAAAATTCAGTCCATTGCCGTGGCGGCGGCCGGCGTGGCGGCGCTGATCGGGGTGTTTTTGGCCAGCGCGCCGTTCGTGCGCATTGTCGACAATGCGCTCCATGACGGAATGCTAACTTCGATCTCACCGTGGACAAAACCTCGAGACGACATCGTGCTGGTAACGGTCAACGAGGGAACGTTGTCGAAATTCGCCTACCGTTCCCCGGTCGACCGCAAGCTGCTTGCCGATACCCTGTCGGCCGTGCTGGCGGGCGGTCCCAAGGCGGTGGGGCTCGACATTCTGTTCGATCAGCCAACCGAACCGAAAAAGGATAACAGCCTCAGGAGGGTGTTGGTCGGGGCACGTCATCCGGTGGTGATCGCCCATGCTGGTGCCAGCAACGGGCTCACCGAGCGTCAGACGCGATATCTGGCGGGCTTTTCGCAAGGATTGCTGACTGGTGCGGTCGATCTGGGAACGTCACCCGTTGACGGGACGGTGCGCACGCTGATTTCCGGTCTGAAGCGAAATGGTGCGTGGCTGCCCGGGTTTGCCACTCGGGTCGCGATGACCGCCGGTATCGATCCGCCTGAACCCAAGTCCGGTGTGATCCCGATGACATATTACCGCACTAAGAGCGGGGCGCCGCATGCGTTCAAGCAATACCCCGCCGAGGCGGCGCGCCTTTTGCCGCCAGTGTGGTTCGAGAACAAGTTTGTGCTGATCGGTGTCGACCTGCCAGACAGTGACCGGCACCGTACGCCGTTCCACTTGCTCAATGGGCCGGCCGTGGGCGTCTTGCCCGGGATCGCCATTCACGCTCATGGCCTTGCGCAATTGCTGGCCGGCGACCGGCTGAGACGGGTCAGTGTCTGGTGGCAGTTTGTCACTACGCTCGTGCTGTGCTCGATCGCGATCGGCATTGCCTATCTTGGGTCGCATCCGGTGCTGCGGCTGGCGTGTCTCGTCGCGCTGTGCATCGGGTTGTGGACGGTGGCGATGACGATGTTCAACCGCCTTGGAATTCTAATGCCGCTGGCCGGTCCGACGCTGGCGATCGTTGTGGCCGGCGGTGTCGGCTTTGCGCAGGTTTGGTACCGGGACAGGCAACAGCGCTCGTTTATTACCGATGCTTTTTCGCGCTATGTCAGTCCGGCCTATGTCGACCGGCTGATCGCACATCCTGAGGAACTCAATCTGGGCGGTCAGCGCCGGGAAGTGAGTTACATTTTTACCGACATTGCCGGCTTCACCGGTCTTTCCGAACAGGTTAAACCGGCGGTCCTGTCCGAGTTACTGAACAGCTATCTCGACAGTATGTGCGGGCTGTTTCTCGAGCACGGCGCGACGATCGACAAGATCATCGGCGATGCTGTCGTCGGTTTTATCGGCGCGCCTGTTGACCAGCCGGATCACGCGGCCAAGGCCGTGCAGTTGATGCTGGCGATCGACCGGTTCAGCGAAGCTTTCCGGCGGGAACAGCGCCTTTCCGGTCATGTCTTTGGCGAGACTCGTGTCGGTGTGCATACTGGCGTCGCCGTAATCGGTAATTTCGGAGGGTCGCAATTCTTTGACTACACCGGTCTTGGTGACAGCGTGAACACCGCGGCCCGGCTGGAGGGCGCCAACAAGTTTCTTGGCACTCGACTGTGTGTCAGCAATGCCACCGCTGACGCCAGCGGTTGGCAGTACTTCCGACCAGTGGGGACAATCACGTTAAAAGGCAAGACCGAAGGTATCGATGTGCTGGAGCCGGTGACGGAGCTGGAGGGGCAGACCCACCTGTTTCACCGATACCAGGAGGCCTTTGCAGCGCTCAAAGCATGCGATCGGAATGCACTGGAGCTTCTGAGGGCACTTGCGGTAGACTGCCCTGAGGATCGACTGGTGGCTTTCCACGTTAAGCGTTTGCGCAATGGCGAAACCGGAACGACCATCACTTTGACTGAAAAGTAAAGCGCTGCCCGGGCGAACCGGCTGAAGGCAAATATGATGAGAGCATTGATTAGTGCGGTACTTTTTGGCCTTGCGTCTCTCGGCGTGGCGCCGGTGGCGCTAGCAGCTCAGATGCTCGTGGTCATCGATGCCGAGAACTCCGGTGACAGCCTGAAACCGGGCACCATGATCAGCGCAGACGCGCCAGTGAAGCTTGCGCCGGGTGCCCGAGTGTCGCTGCTCAGTGAAAGCGGTCGGCTTGTCGTGTTGAGCGGGCCCTATGATGGCAAGGCCGACAACAAGGGTCTCATCGCTGGTACACCAGATGCACCATCTGTGATGGCCAAGCTCTCCAAGCTGATTGCGGGCCAGCAAGCCACCGTCGCCACTGGCGCAGCGCGCAGTCTCGGCGGGCAGGGGCCCGGCAAGCTGTTGCCGCATCCCTCGTTCATCAGTGTGATGACGTCGGGTGAGAAATGTGTCCTCTCGAACTGGCCGGAGCTGTGGCGGTCTGATGCCAAAACCACGCAAGTGCTGACGCTGACCAATGCACGGGGTCTTGAGAGCATAGTTGTATGGCCTGCCGGCAAAGACCGCGTTGATCTGCCCGACGCCTATGTTGCCGCAGGAGCGAGCGTTACTGCCAATCTGGCTGGTCGGTCCGTCGAATTGCATCTCAACATTCATCCGGGTGCGGCGCGTAATGCGACCGAGACATTTGCCTGGATGGCAGACCAGGGGTGCAATGAGCAGGCGACTGCACTGCTCGCTGCCTTGCGCAGAAAAGCCGCCGGCAGCTGATCGGGACCCGTGAAAGAAGTATATTAAGAACAATGAAACCGTTTCCGGCTGCTCTTCTCAAAGGCTATGGTGAATTCAAGAACGGCAGGTTTTCTCAGGAAAGCGAGCGCTATCGCATGCTGGCCGATAGCGGGCAAACGCCGGACAGCCTGGTCATTGCCTGTAGCGACAGCCGGGCGGCGCCGGAAATCATTTTCAATTCGTTACCGGGCGAGATCTTCGTTATCCGCAATGTGGCAAACATTGTGCCGCCCTATACGCCGGACGGGGAGTTCCACTCGACATCTGCAGCGCTCGAGTTTGCCGTGCAGAGCCTTAAGGTGAAGCATATTGTCGTTTTGGGTCATGGACGTTGTGGCGGCATCAAGGCAGCGCTCGATCCAGCTAGCGAGCCGCTGTCGCCAGGCGATTTCATTGGCAAGTGGATGGAGCTGCTTCGTCCGGCCGCCGAGGCGGTTGCGGATTATCACTGGATGACCGGCGCCGAGCGGCAAACCGCACTGGAACGAATTTCAATCCGACATTCGATCAGCAATCTCCGCACGTTCCCGTGTGTTTCCATCCTGGAAGACCAAGGACGTCTCAGCCTGCATGGCGCTTGGTTTGACATTTCGGGCGGCGAGTTGATGGTGATGGATCCCGAGTCCGGCGATTTCATAAGCCCTTAGCCCAACGACGGGCGAAATGAATAGATCCAAAAGATTGCCAGCTTCATTTTTACGGCACGGCTGGACGCGGTTCTGCCAAGACTCAACGTCGCAACCTTTTGTTAAGTACAATCAGCGCAAAGTCCTAACGAATGTTAACCAATCCGGCCTGCCCGCGAGCTACGGCGGAATTCTGGCCGTTTGGAGCGGTTTGAATGGTGAAATCGGGATCGATACGCGAGTTTGACAGGCACCGCCCGGTACTGCTGGACGAGGTCCTTGCGGTTCTTGCTCCCAAGGACGGCGAAATTTATGTCGATGGCACCTTTGGTGCCGGGGGTTACAGCCGTGCGATTCTCGAAGCTGCGGATTGCGTGGTCTATGGAATAGACCGCGATCCAGCAGCGATAGGCGACGGCGCACCTATGGTAGATGCATTTGCCGGTCGGCTGACCCTGCTTGATGGGCGTTTCGCTGATATGCAGGCTCTTTTGGCTGAACAAGGTGTTGCGAGTGTCGACGGGGTAGTCCTGGATGTCGGTGTCTCCTCCATGCAGCTTGACGACGCAGAAAGAGGCTTTTCGTTCCTGAGAGACGGGCCACTTGACATGCGCATGGAAAAATGCGGTCTCAGCGCGGCTGATGTTGTCAATGCGATGCCGGAAGACCAGCTCAAACGGGTCATTGCGGTTCTTGGCGAAGAAAAACGCGCTCGTGCGATCGCCAAGGCGGTTGTCCGCCGTCGCCTGGACAAGGCGTTCAGCCGTACGAGCGACCTAGCTACGTTGATTGAGGGCGTGATCGGCAAGCGCCCGCGTGACCGTATCCATCCGGCAACGCGGACATTTCAGGCGCTGCGGATTTATGTCAATGCAGAGCTTGACCAGTTGGCTACCGGACTAGCGGCATGTGAAAACATTCTGGCCCCCGGTGGCCGGTTGGTTGTAGTTTCGTTCCACTCGCTGGAAGACCGCATCGTCAAGAGATTCTTTGCCATGCGCACCGGCAAGACCACGAGACCCTCACGGCATCAGCCGCCTGGTGCAAAAGGACCAGCCGCCAGTTTCATTGACCTTACTCGCGGTGGAATAGTGGCCGGCAAGGATGAGGTAGATGGCAATCCACGGGCGCGTTCAGCCCGGCTGCGTGCAGTAGAGCGCACTCGGAGTCCGGTTATCCCCTTAGATGCTGATGAAGCAGATCTGGGTTTACCCAAGCTGGAGGCAACAGCATGTTGAAAGTCGTTAACGCTGCGCTGGTGGTCGGACTGATCATGTCGGCTTTTGTGCTTTATTCGCTGGAACACTCGTTCCGCAAGCATGAACGTCAGATCATCGCCCTGAAGCAGGAGATTCACCAGGAAGGTGAGAACATCAAGCTGCTGAAGGCTGAGTGGAGCTATCTGATCCGGCCCGAACGGCTGGAACGGTTGGCGAGCGAGCATCTACAATTGCGGCAGTCACGGCCCTATCAGTTGGTCAAGCACAGTGAACTCGCCGAAACGATACCGCCGCGCCGCGCAGTCGAACCGTCGGACGGTTCAACGGATTTGATCGGCAAGATGCTGAAGGCGTTGCAATGATGGTGCGCATCGACCAGACAGCAAAATCTGGCGTTGCATCCGGATTGGGCGGGCGCAATCGGCTGCGTTTGGTCATCGTCGGATTTGCCATGTGCTTTGCACTGATAACCGGCCGGGCAGCGCAGCTGTCGTTGTTGGCGCCTGAGGTCAAGAAGATTGTCCGCGACGATCACTACCGCATTCCGCGGCCGGACATTGTCGACCGTAACGGCTACCTGCTGGCAACGGATATCAAAATCGCCTCACTCTATGCCAATCCGCGCAAGATCATCGATGTGGAAGAAGCCATTGAGCTGCTGACCGCGGTTGCCCCGAAGCTCGACAGCAAGGTGCTGTACAAGAAACTGACCAAGGATCGGGCCTTTGTGTGGTTGAAGCGCGAGGTATCTCCGGCCCAGCAGCTCGCTATCCACAATCAGGGCATTCCAGGTGTCGGGTTTCGCAATGAAACGGTGCGGGTATACCCGATGGGGCGCTTGGCGGCGCATGCCTTGGGTTATGTCGACGTCGATTCACGTGGCCTGTCCGGCATTGAGAAGTATCTCGACGATCAGGGCGCTCTTTACACCGCTTCTCTTGCCAAGCCTGAAGATCGCGCCGCATTGCCGGCGCAACTGTCGCTCGACATTCGCGTACAGCACGCACTGACCAGCGAGATCAAAAAGGCGATCCATGTGTTCCGCGCCAAGGCGGGGGCCGGCGTAGTGCTCGACATCAATACCGCTGAAGTGCTGGCCATGGTCTCGCTGCCGGATTTCAATCCGAACGATCCTCGCCAGGCGCAAGATCTGATTCGAATGAATCGGGTGACCAGCGGCGTCTATGAGCTTGGTTCGGTGATCAAGGCAGTGACGTTTGCCATGGCGCTTGATACTGGGGCGACCACACTTGAGGGCCGCTATGATGCGCGCCAGCCGCTGGTAATCGGGCGGGCCAGGATCAACGACTTTCATGCCCAGAAACGCATCCTCACCGTGCCGGAGGTTTTTCTACATTCATCGAACATTGGCACGGCCCGCATGGCGCTCGATGTTGGGCTCGAAGGGCATCAGGCGTTTCTGCGCAAGGTCGGCCTGTTTGAACGATTGCTAACCGAAATTCCCGAGGCAGCGGCGCCACTTCTGCCCAAACGCTGGAGTAAACTGGCAACTGTGACCGCCGCATTTGGACATGGTTTTGCCGTACAGCCGCTACAGGGTGCTGCGGTTACCGCTTCTTTGCTGAATGGTGGCAGGCTGATCCGACCAACATTTCTGAAACGTGAGCGTGAAACTGTGGACGGCTTTGCCAAACAGGTGATCAAACCTGAAACCAGCGAAAAAATGCGCTATCTGTTCCGCCTCAATGCGCAAAGGGGCACGGCGCGAAAGGCGGCCGGCGAAGCGCTTGGCTATCGTGTCGGCGGCAAGACCGGAACAGCTGAGAAGGTGATCAACGGTCGCTACAGCAGGAACCACCGGTTGACCTCGTTCATTGGCGGGTTTCCGATGGATGATCCGAAATATGTCGTGCTCGTGATGCTGGACGAGCCGCAGCCGTTGAAAGAAACACACGGTTATGCGACGTCGGGTTGGAATGCGGTGCCGACAGCCGGCAGGGTTATAGCGCGGATCGCGCCGATCCTGGGTGTTGAACCGCGCTATGATGAAGAGGAGCGGGCCAGATTGACCAAGCTGAGGTCCAAGGACCAGGGGTATTGAACGTGATGGCGATGTTGTTGTCTGAGCTGGCCGACGGTTTGGTGCCGCCCGGTCTCGGGCGGGTCGAGATCACCGGTCTCACTGCGGACAGCCGCGAGGTTGCGCCGGGTTACCTGTTTGCCGCCTTGCCCGGCACACAGGTCGATGGCGCCAAGTTCATCGAAGATGCAATTGCAGCAGGCGCTGCTGCCATTCTCGGCCCCAAGACACTGCCGCCCGGCATTGGCGGCAATGTGCCGGTGCTGCGCGAAGACAATCCACGCAAGGCGCTGGCCCTAATGGCGGCGCGGTTCGCTGGTCACCAGCCGGAGACAGTGGTGGCTGTGACCGGCACAAACGGAAAGACGTCGGTGGCGTCATTCGTGCGTCAGATCTGGGAATCAATGCGGCTGAAGGCGGCCAGCATGGGAACGACTGGGATCATCGGCCCGCAAGGGGTCCAATCGCTCGTTCATACAACACCGGAGCCGGTGACACTGCACGAGGCTCTCAATGATCTGGACCGTCAGCGTGTAACCCATCTGGCACTGGAAGCCTCAAGCCACGGTTTGCAGCAGAATCGGTTGGATGGTGTATCCATCGTTGCAGGCGCATTCACCAATCTGACCCGCGATCACCTTGATTATCATGCTAATTTCGATGACTATTTTGCTGCCAAGATGCGCCTATTCGACGATCTTCTGGCGCCCGGCGCCGCCGCGGTTATCAACGCTGACATATCCGAAGCACAGCACATCATTGTGCGATGCAGAGAAAAAGGTTTGCGGGTGTTTACAACCGGGCAAGCAGGTAGCGACATCAAGCTGATATCGCAGGAAAGGGAGGGTTTCGGCCAAAAGCTTGCAATCTATCATGATGGTGAGACCTATGACGTGCATTTGCCATTGGTTGGAGCGTTTCAAGCCTCGAATGCGCTGGTCGCAGCTGGCCTAGTCATCGCAACGGGCGGTGCGCCGGATCAGGCGTTCGCAGCGCTGGGCGGTCTTAAAGGTGCCAGCGGTCGGTTTGAAATGGTGGCAAAGTCGAATTGCGGTGCGCCAATTTTCGTCGATTATGCGCACACGCCGGATGCGCTGGAGAACGCCCTCGAGTCGCTGCGGCCCTATGCCGACAAACGGCTTGTCGTGGTGTTCGGTTGTGGCGGCGACCGTGATCCCGGTAAACGCCCGCAGATGGGCGCGATCGCGGCCAAGGGGGCCGACGTCTGCTACGTAACTGACGACAATCCACGCAAGGAGGATCCGGCGGCGATCCGAGCTGAAATCATGGCCGCCTGTCCGAGTGGTATCGAGGTTGATGGCCGCGCCGAGGCGATCGAGCGGGCGATTGGTAGCCTTGAAGCGGGTGATGTTCTGCTGGTTGCGGGCAAGGGTCATGAAACCGGACAGATCATTGGCGATCGGACGATTCCGTTCAGCGACCACGACGCCGTGCGGGCGGCCACATCGCCCGAACCGGTGCCGGCGCGATCATTGTGGATCGTTGATGAACTGGTCGAGGCGACCGGTGGCGAGCTCATGGGAAGCGTCAGCGAAGCGTTCAATGGCGTTTCGATCGACAGCCGCACTGTGGCGCAGGGCGATGTGTTCGTGGCGATCAAGGGGGAACGCACCGATGGCCACGACTATGTGGCCAGCGCATTGCAGGCTGGTGCCGGCATTGCTGTCGTGTCGTATGTCACGCAAGAGATGTGCTCGGCAGGGCCGCTGCTGGTCGTCAATGATACTTTGCAAGCGCTCGGCGATCTGGGGCGGGCAGCGCGGCAGCGCAGCTCAGCCAAAATTATCGCTGTCACCGGCAGTGTCGGCAAGACCACCACCAAAGAAGCATTGCGGCTGGCCCTTTCAGCCAGCGGTGCAACGCATGCATCACCTGCCTCCTACAACAATCACTGGGGCGTGCCGTTGTCGCTGGCCCGCATGCCCCTGAATACCGTTTACGGGGTGTTCGAGATCGGCATGAACCATGCCGGTGAGATTACTCCACTGACGCAAATGGCGCAGCCGCATGTCGCCATCATCACCCAGATAGCTGAAAGCCATCTGGGTCATTTCGGGTCGCTGGATGACATCGCGGCTGCCAAGGCCGAAGTGTTCGCCGGCGTCGAGGAGGGGGGCGCTGCGGTGATCGTTCGCGACAGCCCATACTATGAGCGCCTTGCCATGGCTGCCCGCGCAGACGGTATCCACAAAGTCGTCAGTTTTGGGCGGCATGACAGTGCCGATGTGCGACTGAGCGATCTGGTCCTGCATTCCACGTGCTCGTGCGTGACGGCAAAAATCTTTGAGGAAGATGTCTGCTTCAAGGTCGGTGCGGCGGGCGAACATGTGGTGATAAATTGTCTTGCGGTGCTGGCGGCGGTCAAGCTGGTGGGAGGCGATCTTGCCAAGGCGGCGATTGCATTGGCCGGCCTGAGTGCGCCGAAGGGCAGGGGCGTGCGAAGCAAGCTGAAAACCCCGTTTGGTAACTTCATTTTGGTTGACGAAAGTTACAACGCCAATCCGGCGTCGATGCGCGCGGCACTTGCCCTGCTGCAGCAACTCAAACCACAGAAGTCAGGGCGCCGGATCGCCGTGCTTGGCGACATGCTTGAACTGGGACAATGTGCCGACGAGTTTCACGCTGAACTTGCCGGTGTGATCGAGCAAAGCAGGGTCGCGACCGTATTTGCATGTGGCAAACACATGGCGCGGCTGTGGGAAGCGCTGCCCGAGGCGCTGCGCGGGCACTATGCTGATACCAGTGAAGGTCTGCGCGGGCCTCTATTGGCGGCGATAGACGCAGGCGATGTGGTGATGATCAAAGGCTCGCTTGGCAGCCGCATGGGCGTCCTGGTGGATGCCATACACAATAATTTCCGACCGGCAGCGGACCGGCCGGAACACGGGGAGCAATGACAACATGCTTTACCACTTGATGCTGTCACTCAGTGATCAGATCCCGGGGGCGGATGTATTCCGTTTTATCACGTTTCGGACGGTCGGTGCCAATTTGACTGCGTTGGTCTTTGTGTTCCTGTTTGGACCGGGCCTGATATCGACCCTGCGATTGAAGCAGGGGCGAGGCCAGCCTATCCGGGAAGACGGGCCACAGAGCCACATTATAAAGAAACAGGGCACGCCAACCATGGGTGGCCTGATGATCCTGTCGGGGATCGTTGTCTCAACAATCCTATGGGCTGACCTGACAAACCTTTATGTTTGGAGCGTTCTGTTCGTGACATTGGGCTTCGGGGCCATCGGTTTTTATGATGACTATCTCAACGTGACACGGTCCAGCGCTCGGGGGTTTTCAGGCAGGGTCCGCCTATTGATCGAATGCGCAGTCGCTGTAATCGCGATTTATGCGATTGCAAGGATTGGCAGTCCAAAACTGTCCTTATCTCTTGCGTTTCCGTTCCTGAAGGACACCTTGTGGCAAATGGGCCTTCTGTTCATTCCATTTGCGGCCTTTGTCATTGTCGGTGCAGGCAATGCGGTCAATCTGACCGACGGATTGGATGGTCTTGCGATTGTGCCGGTCATGATTGCCGCAGCAAGTTTCGGCGTCATCGTTTATGTTGTGGGTAACGCAAGATATGCGGATTATCTTTTGCTCCACTATGTGGGGGGAACCGGCGAACTCGCCATCCTGTGTGGCGCTATGGTCGGCGCCGGACTCGGATTTCTGTGGTTCAATGCACCCCCGGCGATGATCTTTATGGGTGATACCGGGTCGCTCTCACTTGGTGGAACGTTAGGCGCAATCGCAGTCGCTGTGAAGCATGAAATTGTTCTGGCGGTTGTCGGCGGCCTGTTTGTCCTCGAAGCTGTGTCGGTGATTGTCCAGGTCATATCGTTCAAGTTGACCGGCAAACGCGTGTTCAAGATGGCGCCGCTGCACCATCACTTTGAACTCAAGGGGTGGGCAGAGCCGACCATCGTCATCCGGTTCTGGATCATTGCGGTTGTCCTGGCGCTCATTGGGCTGGCAACACTGAAGTTGAGGTGAGGCAATACGCGTATGTCTGCGGCGACCAGGTTCAAGGACAGGAACGTGGCAGTGTTTGGGCTGGCCCGCTCGGGCGTTGCCTGCATGGAGGGGTTGATTGCCGGCGGCGCGCAGGTTCATGTCTGGGACGATTCCGAGTCATCGGTTGCCGAGGCGCGCAAGAAAGGCTGGCCGGTTACCGATCTTCGCCAGTTCGACTTTTCCTCATTGGACAGTCTGGTGCTCAGCCCGGGCGTCCCGCTCACCCATCCCGAGCCGCACTGGACAGTCCGACGCGCGCAGGATGCCGGTGTCGAGATCATCGGCGACACCGAAGTGTTCCTGCGCCAGATTGCCGGCAGTGGCGCACGGGTAGTTGCCATCACCGGCACCAACGGCAAATCGACGACCACGGCATTGATTGGCCACGTGCTGTCTTATGGCGGGCTGGATGCGCATACTGGCGGCAATATTGGCACGGCCGTGTTCCTGCTGCCGCCGCCCGGCGACAATACGGTCTATGTGCTTGAGTTCTCATCTTACCAGATCGACCTGACGCCCGGATTGAAACCTGATGTCGGCATATTGATGAACCTGTCACCAGACCATCTCGACCGGCACGGCACGATGGAAAATTACGCTGCGGTCAAGGCGAAGATATTTGCCCAGCAGTCGGCTGGCGATACGGCGATCGTTTCTCTCGATGATCCGTGGTGCGCTGCGATAGCTGAGACGATCGGCGATGGCGCCTCGCTCGTGCGGATGTCAGTGGAGGAGACACTTGATACCGGTGTCAGTGCGCCTGAAGGTGTTGTGCACTTGCGCGGCAGCAAAGAGATGTCCATCGACACCAATGGTATGCGATCGTTAAGGGGGCGTCACAACTGGCAAAACGCCTGCGCTGCAGTGTCAGCGGCAGCGGCGCTAGGCATCGGTCAGCCGGCTATTGAGGCGGCGCTGCGGTCATTTCCCGGTCTGGCACACCGTATGGAGGAGATCGGCCGGGCCGGCCAGGTAGTGTTCATCAACGATTCGAAGGCAACAAATACTGATGCCGCTGCGATGGCGCTGGCCGCTTTCGATCGGATTTACTGGATTGCCGGCGGTCTGGCCAAATCGGATGGCATTGAGAGTCTGTCGCAATTTTACGATAAGATCATCCATGCCTATCTGATCGGCGAAGCGGCCGAGACATTCTCAGAAATGCTTGAGGGGCGTGTTGCGAACACCAATTGTGGAACGCTCGAGAACGCTGTGCGCCTGGCGGCAAGTGATGCAGCGCAAGACGGCGCCGAAGAGGTCGCCGTGCTGCTGTCGCCAGCCTGTGCCTCATTTGACCAATATCCGGATTTCGAAAAGCGTGGCGAGGCGTTTTGCGATGCCGTGCAGATGCTAGACGGCGTCGTCACCACAAAAGGGAAAGCTGCCTGATGTTGATCAGACGAACCGACAGAGGACTGCTAGCGAGCTGGTGGTTCACAGTTGACTGGTTGTTGTTGACTGCAGTCTTGCTGTTGATGGCGGCCGGGGTGATGTTTTCGCTGGCGGCCAGCCCACCGGTTGCAGCGCGAATTGGGCTCGATAACTTTCATTTCTTTGTCCGACAGCTATTTTTCGCCGGGCCGGCCGTCATGGTGCTGCTGGCGGCGTCTTTCCTGACCCCGACACTCGTGCGCCGGATTTCACTTGGCGCCTTTGTTGCGGGAATCGGGCTTATGGCTCTGGCGCTGTTTGTTGGGCCGGAAATCAAGGGGGCATACCGCTGGATCGACCTGGGACCGTTCAATCTGCAACCTTCTGAAATAGTGAAACCATCATTCGTCGTTGCCGCCGCATGGTTGATGGCCGAAGGCATTCGGCGACCGGATATGCCAGGGCGTTGGCTGGCCTGGGGCCTGTTCGGCCTGTTTGTGGCCATGCTGACGCTACAGCCGGATTTCGGCCAGGCGGCCCTTATGTCGATGGTCTGGGCGGTGATGCTTTTGGTGCACGGTCTTTCCTGGATCATTGTATTCGGTTTGGCTGTGTTGGCTGCCGCGGGCGCTGTTGCAGCTTATCAATTCTTTCCGCATGTTGCCTCACGGGTGAACCGGTTTATCGATCCTGAAAAGGGCGACACATTCCAGGTCGATACAGCTGTTCGTGCTTTTGAGAACGGTGGACTGTTCGGTACCGGTCCGGGCGCCGGTTCGGCTAAGACCATCCTGCCGGATGCGCATGCCGATTTCATATTCGCGGTTGTCGGCGAGGAATTCGGCCTGGCAGCCTGCGCAGTTCTGATTGGCTTGATCGCTTTCGTCGTATTGCGGGTGCTGCGCCACGCCCAGCGTGCGGAGGATCCGTTTCATGTGCTGGCTTTGTGTGGGCTGGCGACGATCATCGGTCTGCAGGCGGTCATCAATATGGCCGTCAATGTTTCGTTAGTGCCGGCCAAAGGCATGACATTGCCATTCATTTCCTATGGCGGCTCATCAATGATATCCATGGCGTTTGCAATCGGTTTGGTGCTCGCTCTCAACCGTCGTGCGGCGCGGGCAGTGCCGACAGCGGGCGGCTGGCGGCCTTTAGTCGCGGCGTGATGGATTCGAATTTGTATGGCAATTGCTCGATCAGCTTATCGAAAAGGTGTAGTGGTTCTGGCTGCCGGCGGCACCGGCGGCCATCTGTTTCCGGCTCAGGCACTCGGCGAGGTGCTGGTCAAACGGGGTCTGCTGGTGCATCTGATGACTGATGCGCGCGGTGTGGAATATGGCAGCCGTTTCCCCGCTGCCGGTGTCCACGAGATTCCATCCGCCACGCTCACCTTGTCAAAACCCTGGCTGATCCCATTGCAAATCTACCGTCTAATCCGCGGGTTCATGATGTCGCGCAAGCTGATTGGAGATATGGAGCCGGAACCGCCGATAGCCGTTGTCGGGTTCGGCGGGTACCCTTCATTGCCGCCGCTACTGGCGGCCCTGCAGCTCAAAGTGCCAACTTTGATTCATGAGCAGAATGCCGTAATGGGTCGGGCGAATCGGGCGGTTGCCAGGCGTGTTTCGGCAATCGCTTCGTCGTTTCCTAGCATCGTCAATTTGAGCAATAGCTCGAACAAGGTCGTTTTCACCGGCAATCCAGTGCGCAATATAGTGATGAAACAGTGGGATGCACCTTACATCGCACCGGCTGCAAATGAAACCTTTCGACTTCTGATTTTCGGCGGCAGTCAGGGCGCACGGTTTTTTTCCGAATTCTTGCCGCAAGTCTTTGAGGCCTTGCCGAACGCTGTTCGACGGCGAACGAAAATCGTGCAGCAATGCCGATCGGAAGACATCAATGCCGTGCAGGCGCACTATGACCGCTTGCAGGCGACGGTCAAGCTGGCACCGTTCTTTCCCGACCTGCCAAGGTTCATCGCCAGTGCCCATCTGGTTTTGTGCCGGGCGGGCGCGTCGACGATTGCTGAGTTGGCGGTCATCGGTCGGCCGGCCATTTTGGTGCCACTTCCGCATGCCATCGACAGCGATCTATTACGCAATGCGCAAAGTTTTGCCGAGGCTGGTGCGGGTTGGGTCATGCAGCAGAAAGACATAAGTGCCGAAGAGATGGCTGCATTTATCACCCGCATGCGATATGAGCCGGACGAGTTGACGGCCACGGCAAACGCGGCAAAAGCATTTGCGCGGCCCGATGCGGCCGAGCGGCTGGCGAACCTTGTCGAGCAACACGCCCGCAAAAGAGCTGAGGATTAGAAAATGAAACTACCGCGCGACGTAGGTCCAATCCATTTTGTCGGTATTGGCGGTATCGGCATGAGTGGTATCGCAGAAGTGATGTCAACGCTTGGATACACGGTGCAGGGCTCGGATATCGCCGATAATTACAATGTTGCTCGGCTCCGCAAGAGCGGTATCGCCGTTCACATCGGACACTCGGCGCAACATCTTGGCGATGCTCAGGTCGTGGTAACGTCTTCTGCCGTAACCGCAGATAACCCGGAAGTTGTCGAGGCCAGGGCGAGATTCTTGCCGGTCGTTAGGCGGGCCGAAATGCTGGCGGAGATGATGCGTTTCAAGTCCTGTGTGGCGGTCGCCGGCACGCATGGCAAGACCACCACAACATCGCTTGTGGCGGCACTGCTTGATGCGGGCGGATTTGATCCGACAGTCATCAATGGCGGTATCATTAACGCCTACGGGACGAACGCCCGTCTCGGCAAAGGCGACTGGATGGTTGTTGAGTCCGATGAGTCGGACGGTACGTTCATCAAACTTCCGGCCGATGTCGCAATCGTCACTAATATCGATCCCGAGCACTTGGATCATTATGGCACCTTCGATACAGCCAAGGAGGCCTACCGGACATTCGTGGAGAACATTCCGTTCTACGGCTTTGCGGTGATGTGCATCGATCACCCTGAAGTGCAGGCGCTGATCGGCAAGATCACCGACCGGCGCGTAATTTCCTACGGCACCAGCCCGCAGGCTGACATTCAGGTGACCGATCTGTCTTATGTGGACGGCAAGGGCTGTTTTTCCCTGCAGATCAAGGATCGCATACAAGGTGGCGGCCGACAGATTCTGCAACTGAGCTTGCCGATGCCGGGCACATATAATGTGATGAATGCGACAGCTGCAATTGCGGTGGCTTGTGAACTGGGAATTGACGACGACGCGATCAGAAAGGGTCTAGATGAATTTACCGGGGTCAAACGCCGATTCACTCGTACCGGTGTGCATAACGGCATTACCGTGTTTGATGATTATGCACATCATCCGGTAGAGATCGCTGCAGTCTTGTCGGCCGCCCGAGGCGTCACCACGGGCAAGGTGATAGCGGTTATGCAGCCGCATCGTTTCACACGACTGAGCGATCTGTTCGATGACTTCTGCAGCTGTTTCAACGATGCCGATACGGTTGTCGTGTCGCCGGTCTACACAGCCGGAGAAGAGCCGATCAAAGGCGCTAGTCATGAGGCGTTGGTGGAAGAACTGCGCGCGCGCGGCCACAAACACGCGTTGAAAATTAATGCGTCCGAGGAATTGGCTCCGCTGGTGGCTGAAATCGCTGAACCCGGCGACACAGTGATTTTCATGGGTGCCGGCACGATCACGCAATGGGCATCTGCATTACCACAAGAACTGGCCGAACAGGCCGGCCAGCAGAACGGGCGCAAGGGTGTTGCCTGATGTTGGTCCTGAATGGCGAGCAGTTGCTCAGCCGTCTTCCACAGGTTGCCGGCAGACTGGAGCCGATGCGTGTGCTGGCGGAGCTGACATGGTTCCGGGTCGGTGGACCGGCAGAGGTTCTGTTCACACCGGCCGATGAGGCCGATCTTAGCGCGTTTCTCAAAGACCTGCCCGATGATATTCCGGTCACTGTGATCGGTGTGGGCTCCAATCTGCTGGTCAGGGATGGCGGCGTGGCAGGCGTGGTCGTCAGGCTCGGCCGCGGGTTCGGCGGGTTGTCGGCGGAGGCAGAATTCCGGGTGCGCGCGGGAAGCGCCGTTCCCGATGTCAGGGTTTCCCGCTTCGCGCTGGACAATGTCATCGGAGGATTAACCTTTCTGAGAGGTATACCGGGCACCATTGGGGGCGCGCTGCGCATGAATGGCGGCGCCTATGGTCGCGAGACCAAGGATGTCCTTATCGAAGCCCGCGCGGTCGATCGCAAAGGGAACCTACTGGTGCTGCCCAACGCCGACATGAACTACAGCTATCGTCACTGTGGCGCACCGGAAGACCTGATCTTCACTGAGGCCTTGTTGCAGGGAGCGCCATGCGACGAGCAGACGATCGCCTCCGAGATGGAGGCTATCACGTCAGCACGTGAAGACAGTCAACCGATCAAGAGCCGAACCGGCGGTTCGACTTTCAAAAACCCGCCCGGTCAGAAGTCCTGGCAGTTGATCGATGCCGCCGGTATGCGCGGGTTTTCGATCGGTGATGCCCGGGTGTCGGAAAAGCACTGCAATTTTTTGATCAACGAAGGTGGTGCGACCGCTGCGCAGATCGAAGAACTCGGGGAAGCAGTGCGGGCCAAGGTCAAGCAAACGTCCGGCGTTTCGCTGGACTGGGAAATCAAGAGGATTGGCATCAGTCTTTGATGCTGCCGGCAGAATGCGGGATCCAGAACATACCACGGTAGCAGTCCTGATGGGCGGTTGGTCGGCTGAGCGCGAGGTGTCTCTGTCGTCAGGCGAGGCCTGTGCGAGCGCACTTCGAGCGGTCGGTTACAAGGTGACGCCGGTCGATGCTCAACGAGACATCGCGGAGGTCTTGGTCGACTTGAAACCGGATGTCGCATTCAACGCATTGCATGGCAAGTGGGGCGAGGACGGCACTGTACAGGGCGTTCTGGAAACCCTGGAAATTCCTTACACGCATTCAGGTGTGCTGGCATCGGCGCTGGCCATGGACAAGCAGCGGGCGAAACAAATCTTCGCCTGTGCCAAGATCCCGGTGGCGGAAAGCAAAGTCATGGACATTGAAACGGTGGCCACCAGCCACCCGATGCCGTTGCCTTATGTAGTCAAACCCATTGCGGAAGGATCAAGCGTCGGCATCAAGATCCTCGATGTCGGCGCCAACAGTCCGGCGGTCAGTCTGTTGGACGAGCGGACGTTTTATGGTGATAAGGTTATGGTCGAACGCTTTGTTCATGGCCGCGAACTGACCTGTGCGGTGATGGGCGACGTGGCACTTGGAGTGACCGACGTTAAGCCTGCGGTCGGTTTTTATGACTACCGTGCAAAATACGAACAAGGCGGGTCGGTTCATATCCTGCCCGCTGAGATTCCTGGGCATGTCTATCGTGCCGTGCAGAAGTATGCGCTGAAAGCCCATGTTGCGCTTGGCTGCAAGGGCGTTAGCCGGGCCGATTTCCGATATGACGACCGTGAAGGCGAAAATGGCGAGTTGATTATCCTTGAGGTGAATACTCAGCCCGGCATGACCGGCACGTCATTGGTCCCGGAGATGGCCCAGCATGCCGGACACAGTTTTGAAGAACTTCTGGACTGGATGGTGCAAGATGCCTCATGTGGACGCTGATGTGACCAAGCCAGCTGCTGAATTTCACTCGGCACCGAGATCGGGTCGCGCGCGAACGGCTGCCGAGCGTTTGCTGGCGAGAGTTCTCGCACGGTGTGGTGCGGTTGGATTTCTGGCGCTGACAATCTTCTATGGACTGATGGCCGGTGGGCATCTGGACGATCCACGCAACCCGCTTTACGGCCTGCCAGGTCAGATCGCCGGCTACTTCGGTTACGCAGCCAATGAGATTCACATTGCCGGCCTGCGACGACAGAAACCCGACAAGGTGCTGAAAGCAATAGGCGTCGTGCCCGATGGGCCTCTGTTCGGCTTCAATGCGCGGCGCGCAAAACAGCTCCTGGAACACATCGACTGGGTCGAGAGCGCCAACCTTCGCCGGGTACACCCCAACCGACTGGAGATACAGGTGGTTGAACGTGTGCCGTTTGCTGTGTGGCAGCGCGGCGGGGTTCGTTATGTAATCGATGCTACAGGCGCCGCACTCAGCACGCTCGACCCGGCGGACTACACAACACTGCTTCTGGTGACAGGTGAGGGCGCGCAAACAGCGGCAGCAGATCTTGTTAACCATCTGGAAGGTCATGCCGTCTTAAGATCACGCGTCAAGGCAGCCGCACGGGTCGGAGGGAGACGCTGGACGCTGTATCTGAGAAATGGGTTGCGGGTCGCAATGGCTGAAACGGATTTGTCTGGTTCGCTCGACCGACTGATGCAGTTGGCGAGCCGTGAGGCGGTCTTTGACAGGGCAATCGACATGATTGATCTCAGATTGCCGGATCGGACCGTGATCACGCCTCATCCTGATCAAGCTGAGGCCTGGCCAATGCAGACCAGTGAGCGCTGGGACGGCTAAATTGACTCTGTGCCGGTCAGCTTGGCCGTTGGATTGTGTAGAGTGCGAGTAAAGAGTTCTAGATGAATGTCATTCAGCTGAATCGCGGTTCCGGTTCCTCCCACAACAAATCTGCCGATAAACCAGGTATCATCGCAGCCCTTGACGTCGGTAGCACCAAAATCTGCTGTCTGATCGGCCAAGTTAAGGCCGATCGCAGGCGGCCGGTCGACGATCACGACCCGCAGATCAGTGTGCTCGGCGTCGGTCACCATGCCGCACGCGGTCTTAAGGGCGGTGCTGTCATCGATCTCGACGAAGCCGAAAAGGCGATACGTTTGTCTGTCGATGCCGCTGAACGGATGGCCGGCGTTACTATCGAACAGATTTACGTCAACGTGTCAGGCGGGCGACCGCGATGCCAGACCTACCGAGCAGCAACGAAGGTGCCATCTGGCGCCGTCACTAGCCATGACCTGCATTGCGTGGTCGAGACCGCAATGCAGAAAATCGAACCGGGCAGACGTCTGGTGCTGCATGCAACACCTGTACGATTTGACCTTGATGATGCAAAAGGGGTGCGTGCACCCGAAGGGATGTTCGCCGACAAGATCAGCGTTGATGTCAATGTGGTCACGGTCGAGCCTGGTGCAATGAGAAATCTCGGCATGGTGGTCGAAAACTGTCATCTCGATGTGGCGGGTTTTGTCATGGCACCCTATGCAGCTGGCCGGTCAGTTCTAGTAGATGATGAGACCAAGCTGGGCGTCACACTGATCGACATGGGCGGGGCGACAACAAGTATCTCGGTCTTTGCTGATGGTAAGTTACTGTTTGCCGATGTTATCCCGATCGGCGGATCACATATCACGGCGGATATTGCCCGCGGGTTGTCGACAACGCTTGCCCAGGCTGAGCGATTGAAGACACTGTCGGGCAATGCTCTTGCCTCTTTATATGATGATCGCGAGCTGGTCACGGTGGCACAGTTGGGTGAGCGTGGTGCCGACTCGGTCTACAAGGTGCCGCGCTCAATGCTGACGGGCATCATCCGGCCGCGGGTCGAGGAGATCTTCGAATTCGTCAATGATCGGCTCGAGCGCTGCCCAGCAACGCGCAAGGCCGGCCGCAGAGTAGTTCTTGCAGGCGGTGGCAGTCAACTGACCGGCATCCGTGAGGCGGCCGGCCAGATGCTTGACCGCAAAGTGAGACTCGGTTCGCCGCACGGTCTCAACGGGTTGCCCGATGTTGCCAATAACGGCGCGTTTGCCGTGGCGACCGGATTGCTCAAATATGCAGCCAACCCGGACGTACATACAGCCGTGCTGCCGCAGATGAGCGCAAGCTATGCTGCCAATAGAAGTTACTTCAGGCGCATGGGTCGCTGGATCAAAGAAAGTTTTTGAGAAAAACCTTGCGGCGGACCGTGAAGGGCCGCTTCGAAAAGACGGTGTTTCCACGTGGATGGAGCGCCGTCTTTTCATTTTAAATCATATACTTATGTTATATTTCTACCATGATTTATGAACAATGAGTCAAGTTTACGGCCCGTCATCGCCTCAAAAAAAGCGCAATCGAGTAAGTGCGCGTTAACCTTTTGTTATCATTTGAGCAATGATTATGAAGATGGGGTAAACAATGGACGCCAACCATGACGATCAATTTGACTGTTCCTAACTTTGCCGAGCTCAAACCGCGGATTACTGTATTCGGTGTCGGCGGGGCAGGCGGCAACGCTGTCACCAACATGATCGAATCAGGCCTCGAAGGCGTTGAGTTCGTTGTTGCCAACACAGATGCTCAAGCGCTTGCGCAAAGTGCCGCGGAGCGAAGAATTCAGATGGGTACAGCGCTGACCCAAGGGCTTGGCGCCGGATCCCAGCCGCAGGTCGGGGCGGGTGCTGCCGAAGAAGCCCTGCCAGAGATCATGGATCAGCTGGCCGGCGCGCATATGGTTTTCATTACTGCCGGTATGGGTGGTGGTACCGGTACAGGTGCCGCTCCGGTAATCGCTAGGGCCGCCAGGGAACAGGGGATCCTCACCGTTGGTGTTGTGACTAAGCCGTTTCACTTTGAAGGCGTGCGTCGACAGTCGACGGCAGAGCGCGGAATCGAACAGCTTGCCAAGCATGTTGACACGCTGATTGTCATTCCGAACCAAAACCTGTTTCGTGTTGCCAATGAGAAGACGACATTTGCTGCGGCGTTCGCAATGGCCGACCAGGTGCTCTATTCGGGCGTGGCCAGCATCACAGAATTGATGACCAAGGATGGTTTGATCAATCTGGATTTTGCCGATGTCCGCGCCATCATGAGTGAAATGGGCAAGGCGATGATGGGGACCGGCGAGGCTTCCGGCGAAAAGCGCGCCATCGAAGCAGCCGAGGCGGCGGTCTCCAATCCGCTGCTGGACGATGTATCAATGCGGGGTGCACGTGGCCTGTTGATTTCGATCTCAGGTGGTCCGGATCTGACCCTCTATGAGGTTGATGAAGCCGCCACCAGGATTCGTGAAGAGGTAGACCCTGAGGCCAACATCATTCTGGGCGCGACTTTCGATGAAACGCTGGATGGCACAATGCGCGTGTCTGTTGTCGCAACCGGACTGTCCATTGAGCCGGATTTATCGCTGTTGGACGATGATGTCGAGATGGAGGGCGAGGCCGTGAGTTCGGTGTACGGATTTGCTGGCAGTGGTCCGATAACACCCGCGCCCATGGCGGAACGACCGGTTCCGGCTGTACCGCCCGTTGAAGTGCCTGAAGCGCCGGCGCCAGACAGCGAGGCTGCCGAGACGGAAGAACTCCAACCTTCGGCTGCTGAAAAAACCGTTGAAGAGCCCGGCGATGCGCCGGTCGCGCCATGTGCGCCGAGGGTTCACACGGCGAGCGATGCACCGAAAATGCCTGAACCGGAAGACTTTCCGCCAATTGCGCAAAAGCAGATCGCCGAACACAACGAGCCGTCGCCTGCCAGCAATGAGCCCATGCAGAAGAAGCAGCGCAAGAGTCTGTTGGAGCGGTTGGCCAGTGTCGGGCTTGGTGCTAAGCGCGAAGAAACCGATACCCCACAAACACCGCAGAATGAGCCGCGCATTATGGACCAACCGGCAGAAGGCGAAGCGGACGCTCCGTGCGAAGATGAACCGGTTGCCGCGGAGGCCATGCCAGAGGCCGAATCAGAAGACCCAGATAACGTCCACCAACTTGAACCGCAAATCGATCCGACACTGGACGATGACGATTTGGAAATTCCGGCGTTTCTCCGGCGGCAAGCGAACTAGCACCGCCTAGCGCACGATCGTTTCAGATTGAATCAATCTGAAACGTGAATCGTCCGCTAACCTATTGAATCTGAGCATGTTCTTATCAGAAAAGTGCTTCAACTTTTCTACAACATGCCCTAGTTACGGAACGCAGCGCGATGTGGGTCATCGGGCAAGTTCGGTAGCGACGTCCGATGGCCGGATTTGGGCCATCAAATGGTTCCACATGAGAGAGACTCGCTCTAGTTTCGATGATTCCATCAAAACCAGACCTGATCGAGAGTGCGGTTTTGTTGAGTTGAATCGGTGGTTAGTGAACTGCCATGGGTATGAGTTCGTGCGCAACTGCGCTCGCGACGGCAGCCTCCCGGCTGCCCGAAATCGACACCGGTGTACCGTCGGCCAAATACAGACAATAGAACTCAGCTTCCTCTGGCACGCTGGCTGCCGGGCCCAGCATCCCTTTGACCTGTTCGGAGCCAATCGAGCGAACATAAGCAACCTCGCCACTGCCAAGCGCCGCAAGTTGCTCGCGGGTCATCTCGAATTTGGGTGATTGTTCGTCAATCAGTTTCTTCGACATGTCACTCTCCAGTCTTGCAATGTACTCGCTGCTGCCAAAGTGTGTTCAGTTCGCCCTAATCTCGATGCGCTGAACGATGCTTTCCGGCTCCGGTCTCTCCAGATCGATTGTCAGCAGGCCGTTCGCCAGTTGAGCGTCCGTGACGAGCATGCCGTCGGCCAACACAAACACCCGCTGAAATTGCCTAGCAGCGATACCGCGATGCAGATAGGTCTTTTCGTTATCCTCCCTCTGCCGGCCGCGGACAAAGAGCTGACTTTCCTCAACGGTAACCTCCAGCTCCTCAGGCGAAAAACCCGCAACAGCCAGAGTTATGGAAATCCGTTCCGGTTCACCATCGCGCCGTGCCTGGCGTTCGATGTTGTAAGGCGGATAGCCATCGCCACCGGCCTTGGAGGCGCGCTCTAGAAGCCTTTCAAGATCATCAAAGCCCAATAGGAATGGGCTCGAGAAAGCCGATAAGCGCGTCATATATTCAGCCCTTTAACAAGCAGCTTAAACCACGCAACGATGTGTTCAGTGCACATCGTGACGACGACCCAGTACTGGCATCGCACGTTTCTCACTAGATATGGCGCACCAGTGAGCTCGGTTCAAGTGTAACTGGCCAGGCATTTTTCCCTATCACGACTTGTTTATTGCCATGCGTGATCGACTCGATGTATTCTGAACGCTCATTCAATAATTAGCATTAAACTACCGAAATACTGTGATAAAAGAGAAAAAAGATGATCTATTTGCGGCCCGTGTTCCAGCCGATTGGGATCGCCGCGGCTTACCTGCGTGGGCCTATATTAACGCTGAACTGCTGGAGCTTGAGCGCCATGTCCTGTTTCGCAGGCACTGGCAGTTGGCCGGCCACGTCAGCAATATTCCGCGCGTCGGTGACTATTTCTGCCTTGATATTTTGGGCGAGCGTGCATTGATCGTGCGCGGCAAAGACAACGGAGTGCGCGCGTTTCACAATGTATGCCGCCACCGCGGGTCACGCGTTGTCGCCGATGACGAGGGGCAATGCAAGACCGCGCTGGTTTGCCCGTTTCACGGTTGGTCGTTTAACCTCGACGGCACATTTCGCTCTGCGCCGTTTCCTCGTTCGCTGCCTCACCTTGATCCTGTCGAACATGGCCTCAAGCCCATCGAATTCGAACTCTGGCGTGGCTTCATCTTCGTACGGTTTCAAGCGAGTGATCAGCCGCCAGTGGCCGAACTGATGGCGCCGCACGAGGCCGAGGTTGCGCCATATCCATTGGAAGATTTGGCCTCCACAGGTCCGTTCTGGTCGCAGGCGGTTCCCGCAAACTGGAAGTCAGTGCGTGATGTTGACAATGAGGGGTATCACGTACCGATGGCCCACCCGGCGCTGCAGGAACTGTACGGCAAACACTATTACGATGAGCCTCTTGAGAACGGTGTTGCAAGATCGTTTGCGCGGTTTGATGAAGAAACGGGGAGACTGTGGAGCGTCCGAAACTACAAGAAGTTGTTGCCTGATGCCGAGCATCTCCCGGTGAGCCATAAGCGCGCCTGGCTCTATCTCGGCATCTTTCCTAATGCCGTACTGTCACTCTATCCCGAAGGTATCGATTTCTATCAGGAATATCCAACCGGCGCTGGGCAGACCGTTCTGCGCGGCGCTGGATACAAGCTGCCTAATGAAGACCGGCAAACAAGGCTCGCAAGATATCTCAGCAGTCGTATCAATCGCGATACCGCTGCCGAAGATGTTCGGCTGACGATCTGGTCTTACGAAGCCGCGCAATCGAGCGGCTATGACGGCATCATCCTGTCCGACCTCGAATATGGCGTAAAGAGCTATCACGACGAACTGCGCAGACTTATGCCGGTATTGCAGTCTGAAACCGAGCCTGAGCCGGGCACGTTACATGCGGTTAACTCGTCGATGGCAGATGATATTCGGGCGCATTGATGCTGCTAATCCCCTTCTCCCACTCCGTCGATGCCGCTTCAATTCCCGCCTTCACGGTCGCCACGATCGCGTCGTCACAGTCCCGTGTGACGATAAGCGGCGGCGACAGCACGCACATGTTGATCAGCGGCCGCACCAGCAGGCCGAGCGCCTGGCAATGTGAGTCGATGCGCTTGCCGATCTCGTAGTCGGTCGCTAGCGCATCGGCGCCACCCGCTTCGACATTGCACTCGATGCACGCCATCAGCCCCTTGCCTCTGACGTCGCCGACCAGCGGTAGGTCTTCCAGCGTTTTTAGCTGTTGCTGGAAATACGGCCCAACTTCGAGCACATGCTCAAGCAGATTGTCGTTCTCCAGAATGTCCAAATTGGCCAGCGCCGCCGCGCAGCCGACCGGGTGGCTGGAATAGGTATAGCCATGGGCAAACATCGCATCGCCATTGCCGGCCGCCTTGATCCGGTCAAACAGCGTGCTCGAGATCACCACGCCGCCAAGTGGGAAGTAGCCGGATGTCACACCCTTGGCAAACGTGATCATGTCCGGCTCGACCCCGAAAACATCTTTAGAAGCAAACATATGCCCAAGCCGGCCGAACCCAGTCACCACCTCGTCGGAAACGAACAGGATGTCGTGCTTGCGACAGAGCTCACGAATACGAGAAAAATAGCTGTGAGGTGGTACGATAACACCACCGGAAGCCAAGATCGGTTCACCGATGAAGGCGGCAACCCGGTCAGCCCCCGCAGCTGCAATCTTGCCCTCCAACTCATCGATTAGGTAATTGCAAAACCCTTCGACCGACTGCCCTTGTGGCCGGCGATAGGGATTCGGTGACGACAGCCGCACCACGAGTTCGTGGGCATTGTCCATCCAGCTCTTGTCCCTGATTTTGCCGGACATGCTCGACGACAAATAGGTGCTGCCGTGATAGGCATCGCCGCGTGACAGGATCAACTTTTTCTCCGGCCGTCCCAGTACATTGTTGAAAAACTGCACAAACCGCAGCGCCGTCTCGACCGCCGTGGAACCACCGGTGGTGAAGAACACATGTTCAAGATCGCCCGGCGCATAGCTGGCAATGCGGCTTGCAAGTTCGGCGACCGGCCCGGTGGTCGTATACCAGGGTGAGGTATAGACGGTCTCCATGGCTTGTTTGGCCATGGCATCAGCGATCTCCTTGCGGCGATGACCGACATTGACGCACCACATGCCTGCCGGGCCGTCGATTAGCGGTCGACCCTTTTCGTCATATACGAAAATGCTGTCCGAGCTGCGAATGATGGTGCGCAGATCATTCCCGACATTACCCATGATAGGCCATGGCTGCACCAGATTGCGCTTGGCCTTCTCTGCAATGGCGCCGGATAGCGGGTCGTTGTTTATCGCCTTTGCTGTGAACGCGAGATCGTTGACCATGTACGGACCTCCTGGACTTGTCAGGCACATATTGTCAGCATTAGGACTGGCGATTGACACCATATATTGAATGGCCGTTCAGTCAAAATCCTTCAAAAAATAGTGTTCGGCCATTTGGCGGAACCTCCTCGAACCGGGCACGCCGACGTGACGGTCAAGCCCGACCATGCGTATTTGCGACCTTCAGATAATTTGATAACAGTCCTTTCCGGCTTCGCCCGAGATAGCAGGCTTTTGAACCGGAAGCCAAATAGTCTCGCAAGAACACGTTCTTTCAGGCGCTGTCAGCAATCGTCGACAACTTGATCGAGTACCGCGCCGCCCACTTCACAAATTATCCGCTGTCGCGAGCTGGATGTCTCTTGCGCGCCGCTGTTCGGCGCGGAACATAAGCCAACCTGCGATTATGACACCGGCACTCACGACGCCGATGATGAGCGTTGCAAGGGCATTGATGTCGGGAGTGACACCAAGCTTGACTTTTGAATACACGACCATCGGCAGCGTGCTTGCTCCGGGACCGGATGTGAAGCTGGCGATTACTAGATCATCCAGCGACAGCGTGAATGCAAGCAGCCAGCCTGCGACCATTGCCGGTGAAATGATCGGTAGGGTAACGTCAAACAAGACGCGCAGTGGCCCACTTCCCAAATCCATGGCTGCTTCTTCCAGGGATTGGTCCATCGAAATTAGCCGAGACTGCACAATGACGGCCACGTAGGCCATCGAAAATGTGATGTGGGCAATGGTGATCGTATTGGCGCCACGACCATCTGGCCATCCGATGAGATCCTCCAAGAACACAAACAAGAGCAGCAGCGACAAACCGGTAATGACTTCCGGCATCACCAATGGAGCAGTTATCATGCCGGTAAACATGGTCCTGCCCTTGAACCTGCCAAAGTTCACAAG
>JAEKFU010000316.1 GCA_016522385.1 Pseudomonadota bacterium | reverse complement strand
GTGCAGCCGCGATCGCTTTGGCCGCGGAAGACTGGGGCAAGTATCAGGTCGAGGACCGCCGCAGTGGCTATACGTTTGCAAAAGCGGAAACTCGGGCGATCCAGGATGACGATTTCGAGAATCCCGGCATGCTTTGGGTGGAGCACGGCGAGGAAGCCTGGAATCAGGTCGATGGTGAAGCCGGCAAATCCTGCAACAGCTGCCATGGCGACGCATCGGAGTCAATGAAGACTGTTGGCTCTACCTATCCTGTGTTTGCCACGGATATCGGTAAGCTTGAGAACGTCGAGAACCGGATCAATCGTTGCCGCACCGATAATATGAAAGCCAAGGCCTGGAAATACGATTCCCAGGACATGCTCGGTATGGTGTCTTATGTGAAACGCCAGTCGCTCGGCCAGCCCGTCAACGTCAAAATCGACGGTGACGCCGCGCCCTGGTTCGAAAAGGGAAAGGGTTTCTATCATCAGCGCCGCGGCCAGCTCGACATGGCCTGTGCCAACTGTCATGTGGACAATCCTGGCAACATGATCAGGGCCAATCTGCTGTCGCAGGGACAAGCCAACGGTTTTCCGACTTATCGGCTCAAATGGCAGAAGCCCGGTTCGTTACATCGACGTTTTCGCGGCTGCAACAAGCAGGTGCGGGCGAAACCCTTCAAGGCCGGTTCCGACGAGTATTTGGCGCTTGAGCTTTACGTCATGTGGCGTGGCCGTGGCCTGCCTGTAGAAACACCGGCTGTCCGGAACTGACCCATCGCGACAGGATGAATGCTGAAAGAGGGACCCGGTGTGTCCCTCTTTTGGTATCGGCTGGCGGCAATTCATGAGCAGATGAACAGGGAGTAGCTGATAATGATCTCTCGGCGCGAATTTCTAACCGTCCTCACTGCCACGGCGGCGGCGACCGGACTTGGCGACCGCTTGGGGTCGGCCGCAGCAGCGCAGACGATCAGCCAGGTTGACCTTTTGAAGTTTGAGCCGAAGGGCCAGGTAACGCTGCTCCACACTACCGACTGCCATGCCCAGCTAAAACCGCTCTACTTCCGCGAGCCGTCGGTCAACCTGGGGGTTGGCGATGTCATCGGCAAGTTGCCCCATATCACCGGCAAGGCGTTCCTCGATCTGTTTGGAATCGCGCCAGAAAGCTATGACGCCTATACGCTGACTTCCCACGACTTTGTGGCGCTGGCAAAGAATTATGGCCGCGTCGGCGGCATGGACCGCATGACGACTCTGATCAAGGCCATCCGTGCAGAGCGCCCGGACAAGACCATATTGCTCGATGGCGGTGACACCCTGCAGGGCTCCTATACGGCTCTCGAGTCCAAAGGTGGGGACATGGTGGAGGTGTTCAACACCCTTGAGTGTGAAGCCATGACCGGCCACTGGGAGTTCACACTAGGCCACGAACGCATGCGCGAGCTTGTCGAACAGATGAATTTCCCGTTCCTTGCCGGCAACATCATTGACAATGAATGGGAGGAAGAAGTCTTCGAGCACACGAGATTTATCGAACGCGGCGGTGTCAATGTCGCCGTGATCGGCCAGGCCTTCCCTTACACGCCCATTGCCAATCCGCGCTGGATGTTCCCGACCTGGTCATTCGGTATTCGCGAAAAAGTCATACAAAAGCGCGTCGCCGCCGCCCGAAAAGCAGGCGCCGAACTTGTCGTAGTCCTGTCCCATAACGGTTTCGATATTGACCGCAAACTGGCATCGCGGGTCGAAGGAATCGACATCATCCTGACGGGGCATACCCATGACGCCATCCCCGAACCCGTCAAGGTCGGTAAGACCTTGCTGATCGCCACCGGCTCGCACGGCAAGTTCCTGTCACGCATTGACGTTGAGGTCGCCGACAAGAAGATGATCGGTTATTCTTACAGCCTGATTCCCGTGTTATCCGACGCCATCACACCGGATGCGGAAATTACGGCACTGGTAGAGCGCATTCGCGCGCCACACGAAGAACATTTGAACACCGTGCTCGCGCAGGCCGAGTCGCTGCTCTATCGGCGCGGCAATTTCAACGGCACCTTCGATGACCTGATCTGCCAGGCCATGCTGGAGGAGCGCGATACCGATCTGTCCCTGTCGCCGGGCCTGCGCTGGGGGGCCAGCGTACTGCCGGGTGAGCCGATCACCTGGGAGGCCGTCTACAACATGACGGCAATCACCTATCCCAGCTGCTACCGTATCGAGATGAAAGGCGAAATGCTGAAGACGGTTCTGGAGGACGTGGCCGACAATCTGTTCAATGTCGATCCTTACTATCAGCAGGGCGGCGACATGGTACGTGTCGGCGGTCTCGGCTATACGATAGATATCTCCAAGGCCATCGGACACCGCATCTCGGACATGACGCTTCTGAAAACCGGGGACCCGATCGATCCGAACCGCAGCTATACTGTGTCAGGCTGGGCGTCGGTCAACGAAGGCACGGAAGGCCCGCCGATTTGGGATGTCGTGGCGAACTACGTGAAACGCAAGAAAGTCATAAACCTTCAACCCAACCAGTCGATCAAGGTGGTCGGCGCTTAGGGGACTCTTCGGATGGAAGTCTCATATTTCGCTGCGCTGACCGCGGGAATATTGAGCTTCCTTTCGCCCTGCGTACTGCCGCTCGTACCGCCCTATATCTGCTTCATTGCCGGCACCAGCCTCGATCAGTTGACCGGCAACGACGGCCTGGACGCGCCCGTCGGCCGGCGCATTTTCCTCTCCGCCCTGACATTCGTGTTGGGCTTTTCGACGGTGTTTATCCTATTCGGCGCGACGGCTTCCTATCTGGGCCAATTGGTCGGCGATAATATCGGCGTGTTAAGCAAGATCGCCGGCGGCGTCATCATTCTGCTCGGTCTGCACTTCCTCGGCGTCTTCAGGATTGCATTGCTCTACCGTGAAGCGCGCTTCGAAGGACCGGCAAAACCGATCGGTCTCATTGGCGCCTACATCGTCGGGCTTGCCTTTGCCTTCGGTTGGACCCCGTGCGTCGGCCCTGTGCTCGCCGCGGTGCTGCTCTATGCCGCCCAGGAAAACTCGCTCTGGAAGGGCACATCATTGCTCGCGGTCTACGCCGCCGGCCTCGGTTTTCCGTTTCTCATCGCAGCGCTGGCCGGAAAGCCGTTCCTCATGTTCATGCAGCGCTTCCGCAAACATCTCGGCATGGTCGAAAGGGCCATCGGTGCATTACTGGTGATCACCGGCATTCTCTTCATCACCGGCTCGATGAATGATATCGGCTACTGGCTGCTCGAAACATTCCCGTCGCTTGGCCGGGTCGGTTAGCCCCAGCGTAGGAAGATGATGACATCAAAAGATTTCAACTCGCGCAAAACATTGACGAACCCGGTCTGATCCTGCGCATCGATTGGACCGAACAATCTGCCTGCGGAGGCCGCAGCGCCGCCGAAGATCGACCTAAAGTCGTCGTTTCCCTGCAGTTCCTCTGGAGCCTGGACGCGGCACCCTTCCAGAAGATGCGCATAAATGGCCGACGCGGACTTGGTCACATTTCTTACCGGCAGTTTCGTCAGATCCGGCGGGTTGTGGCGGTAGTGATAGAGAACATCCATCTGCGCATTCAGGTCGTAGATGCAATCGGCCAGCACCCGGATGCCGTTTCGCCGGCGCAATGCGTGCAGGTGCTCACGCACCTGCAACAGCGCCAACCGGGCGGCCTCACTGTTCCCGGCCGATGCGTGTTTCGTGCTCTCGTCAAATGCTTTGCTGATGGCTGCAATCGTTGCCGGCCAGTTCGGATCGTCGCCGAATGGGTCGGGAGGCGTGCTGCCATATCTCTCGACAACTTCTCCCCACCGCTGCACGGCGCCACCAAGTTCCAGTGATGCAACACCCGCGTTGCCGGTCCGCAGATAGAAAAGCGCCGACTTATACGGCTGGTTGACCCGTTCGATCTGCGAATTGAACTCTGAAAGTTGTCCGGCATAAGCCTTGTCTTGGGAACCCAGCGCAAACAGGAATACCGTGACAAAAAACAATCTTATCATCTGTTGCTCTCAATAAACGCATGCACGGCTGCGGCTACATCTTCGGTGAAAAGGTCGAGAAAGAAATGATCTGCGCCATCGACGATGCTCAATGATACATGCGGCGCAGGGTTATTGCGCAACCGGTCCGCAAGATCGGGCACGATGGTATCTTCGCTGGCAGCGACGACCAGAACAGGCATCTCCAAGGCGCTAAGCAATGAAGGGGTATCGCGCCGCGGCTCGTCCTCGTAATAGCCCAGAAACGATCTCGCTGTGACGGTAGTCGCGGGACAGGCCAGGAACGGGATATCTTTCAGGCGGCTTTCCGGCGCGGTTTTCCTCGCCCTTTCGATCAGTTCATCGAGACTCTGGCCGAACCGCTCTTTGTACCGCATGGCCGCCCGGCTCTTGCTCCACGTTGCCGGTGCCAGAAGCACAATACCCGCAATCTCCTTCACGCCCCCCTCTCGCGCGTACCAGGCAATTTGGTTGCCGCCGCGCGAATGGCCCATGAGGATGATTCGTCTGACACCCGATTGCCGGAGGAATCCGAGCCAGGCGTCGATCTCGTCAAATGCGTCGGTGTGCAGGTGATTATGCACTTCGTCACAGGCCATCATGCCGTGTCGGTCGGACACGCCTAAACTCAATGAAATCGCCAGCACACTGTACCCGTGTTCCAGCAACGCCTGCTGAATGCCGGAGATCGTTTCCATTTTGTGGTGTGCGCCGCTTCCATGCAGCAACAAGATGGCCGGGTCAGCAACGGACTTCTCATCCGCTTTGGAGAATTCCGCGTTCAACTTGATGCCGCGATGCTCGATGCTGACCGGTTTCGCCTGTACGATTGTGGCCGGGCACAAGACAAGTAACGCCGCGAGACATCTGGCGAACTTTCTCACGTGGTTTTGACGCATGTCCGGCGGCCCACCCTGTACTCAAAAGACATATTCGTATAACCTGATTTGTTATGGGATGCCACCAATGCGAACGAGGTTACCGACATGTTTGACCGGAGAACCTTTGCCAAATCTTTGCTCCTGTCGGCCGCGCTTTCAGGCATGGGCCTTCGGCGCGCCAGTGCAGCGACGGATGAGCCGGCCGTCGATGCCGATGGGATCTATACCCAACCCTGGTTCAACCACACATCCTTTCTTGTTCTGTCCGAGGACCTTGAGGAAGCCGCCAATGAGGGCAAGCGACTCGCCGTTCTTTGGGAGCAGAAGGGCTGCCCCTATTGCCGGGAGATGCATCGGGTCAATTTTGCCAAGCCCGAAATCAGGGATTATGTCAAGGCCAACTTCCAGGTCCTGCAGCTGAATATGTGGGGATCAAAGAAAGTTACCGACTTCGATGGCGAGGAGTTGGAAGAGCGTGACCTAGCGAAGAAATGGCGAGTACTCTTCACGCCGACAGTTGTGTTTTTCGCACCGAAGCTAGACAAAACTGTCGCCAAGCTGGAAGTCATGCGTATGCCTGGCTACTTCAAGCCGTTTCACTTCATCTCGATGTTTGAATATGTCAAGGCCGAAGCCTATCGAGATCAAGATTTTCAGCGCTTCCTGCAGGATAAGTTCAAGCGACTCGAAACCGAGGGCAAGAAGCCGGCGGTCTGGTAGAGAGGGATCTTTTGGCGGTGATCAGGCCGCCCGGTGGCGCGACTTTTCTTCCCGCCGACGGTTGACGGCCTCTTCTGAGCAGAACAGGGAATGCATCAGCTCAAGCGTCTGCTCGACTTCCTTGCTCACCAGCCGGTAGTAGATCGATTTCCCATCCCGTCGCGTCGCCACAAGCCGTTCGGCGCGCAGCAATGTAAGGTGCTGTGAGAGTTTCGACTGTCTGAACAGCAGGTCGGCTTCCAGCTCGCTCACCGACATCTCGCCGCGCTCCGCCAGTCGGCAAAGGATCAGCATGCGACTATCGTTTGAAAGCGCTTTCAGAAAAGATGCTGCTTCCTGCGCACCTTCTATCATTTCCTCTTGTGTGGGTTCGAATTTCACCATGGTCTCCAGTTCGTGGCCGTAAATGGAATCACCAAAACCCTGTGCAAGTTAGTTACCTGTGAATACTATCAATTTCAAAAGCCCATTTGCAAACCGTTCGCAAATAAGTGATTGCAGCAGCGGGCTTCGATCAACTGTACGTTGCACCTCGACGCATATCGCAGACCCGTCCGGTTGCGATCAATCTGGGGCTGTGTGGTCACGATTTCATGTAATTATATCATTATTCCCCAATGTATTCATATGAAGATTGGAGCCACCGGGATCTGACAATATCGCGCAGGAATAAGTCACGGGCGAAATGGCCTTGGCAAAGCGCAACCGGACAGCATCGGTTGGTCACGGTCTTGAGGAGCGAGACGCATGCGCGGCTCCCGTGGCCGCGAACCGAGGCGCCGCTGATCGAGCGGCGCCCCCGTTTGGACATTTCGAGGACCCTTAGCCGAAAATGTCCTTCGTGATGCCGGCGTACCAACCGTTCGCCTCTTCGGCGGTCTGAGCTCTCAGATCGGCTGATTCGCCTGTCTTCGAGATGAACTTGCTCGTCACATCGATTTTCTCGTCGCCGCCCGTATAGTCGGCACCGACCTTGACGCCGTCATTGGTGGCCACCAGGCTCCAGCAGGTGTTTCTGTATTTCGCTGGGAATTTTTTGGATCCTGTCAGATCGGCAAGAATCGCGTTGGCGGCAACCTTGGCCTGGCTGTTGGCGGAAAAGCCTGATTTCGGCATCGCCGCAGCAATCGATGCATCACCGATCACAAAGGTGCTCTCGTCCTTTTTCGAACGCATCGAACTTGGATCGATCGGACACCAGCCGCTCTCGGCCGTCAGACCGGCGCGCTCGGCAATAACGCCTGCCTTTTGCGCCGGTATCACATTGGCAACCGACGCCTTGATCGTTTCGCCGTCGGTGACGATCTCCATAGATTCGGCCTTGACCGCCTTGACGCCGCCGGTGACTTCCTTCGGCAGCCATTCGATCATGCCCTCGTAATGTTGCACCCAGGCTTCCTGGAACAAAGCCTGCTTGGAAAATTTGTCCTTGGCATCGAGCACAATGATCTTCGATTTCGGCTTGTTGCTCTTCAGATAGTGCGCCACCATGCAGATCCGCTCATAAGGCCCCGGCGGGCATCTGAATGGGTTCGGCGGTGGACAGATGACGAACGTGCCGCCGTCCTCCATTGCTTCCAGCTGTTGCTTCAGGGCAGCCGTTTGCGTGCCGGCCTGCCAGGCATGGGGCATGACGGTCGAGGCTTCTGCGCTATAACCCTCGATCGAATCGTAGCGCATTGCGATTCCTGGCGTCACGACCAGCCGGTCATAGGCCACGTCGCCACCACGGGCGAGCTTGACCATTTTGCCGGCACGGTCGACGTCCACTGCAACATCGTGCACCACATTGATACCGTACTCGGCGGCGAGTGTGGAGTAGCCGTGCGTGATCGATTCGAGGGTGCGAAAGCCGCCAAGATAGAGGTTGGAAAAGAAACAGGTGGTGAAATGATGTTTCGGTTCGATGAGGGTCACCGAAACGTCTTTTGAGCCCTTTGCCACATACCGCGCTGTCGTCGCACCGGCAGGTCCGCCGCCGATGACCACCAAACGCGACTTTGCAGCCGCCAATACGGCCGGCGCAGCCAGGCTGCCGGCTGCAACGCCCATTGCCGAAGCGCCAAGTACGCCGCCGAACCGGCGTCGAGTGAGCTTGTACATATCATCCTCCTTGTTGGTTTCGGGTCGAATTATTCGGCCTCTTGAGCAGAAAAGAACTTGGCCAATGAACCGATCTCTTCATCGGACAGGTTCTTGGCAATGTTCACCATGGTCGGGTTTGTGCGCTCCTCGCGGGCATGTTTGTATTCAAGGATCGTCTGAACGATATAGACGTCCGGCAGACCAACAATCGCAGGGATGCCGTCAGCCTTTCCCTTCGAATGATGACAAGTCACACATTGCCCGGAGAGATACTCGCCATAGGCTGAATCCGCTTTGGCCAGAATGGCAGTTATTTTCTTGGATTGAGTATCAGCACGCACCATGGTGGTGGACACTGCAAACAGTACGCACCCCACGAAGGCTATCAACTTAAGCACAGTAAACGCTGGCAGCGCCAACGACTGGCTGTTGAGGACCCGCATTGTCTCTCCTTTAGACAAATTCAATCGATCCAGGATTGTTTCGGACTCAACATTGCTTCAATTCATTCGAATATGACTTGTTTGCCCAAGTTTAACAAGCAGGCACTGCCTCGGATATACACGAGGCCCCGAAATGCCAATAGCGGCGCGGAGTCGACAAACCGCGGATTAACAACAGCTGAAATAGCTACGACCTAGTCTGACATTTTGGTCCTTGCGGATTGTCGGTTTCGAGCGAGTTCATAAATGAGCGTGCGAGGAACCATGCATTGACGAACGAACAGAAGATAATCAAAGCCAAGGTCGGCCATCTGGATCTGGCCAAACAGCTTGGCAATGACAGCCGGGCCTGCAAGATCATGGGCTATTCCGCGGACAGCTTTTGCCGCTTCAAGGAACTTTGTGAGACCGGTGGCGAGACAGCGTAGGTGGAGCTGTAACGGCCGCCGATTTCTATCATTCGTGTCCAAAGCCTAAGGATACTTGCCGCAAATCCTATCCATCGCAAGCACAAAC
>JAEKFU010000289.1 GCA_016522385.1 Pseudomonadota bacterium | reverse complement strand
ACCTTGTAGGGATCATCTCCATAGGCCTGAAAAGGTCCAGATGCATCGATGACGATATCGGGCTCCAGCGATCCAATCTGCGCTTCGACATCTCCGTCCCGGTCGAATTCCGCGGGCACCATTTCCGCCTGCGACTGCACGATGCACAATGTGTTGGCTCGCGCCCGTGAGCGCCCGGCAATGATCAGCGTCAGGCGGGGCTCGTCCTTCAGCAGCTGGACCAAGCGGGACCCAAACATGCCGTAGCCGCCGATGATCAAGACTTTGACCCGGCTAGTCAAAGCGACACCGTTCCCGCCACGCCGCTGAGGCCGTTGTTGATTTGATCGTCACTCACACGCTCTTACTGTCAGGCACTTGCATCGCACAGACACCTATGGCGCTGTTTTGCGGAAATCGACTTTTCCTTCACCGCGACCCTTTGTCCACAGGCGGCGCATCACTCTGTCATATGTGAACCGCGTGCGCTATTGAATGCGCTCGTCTGAACCGGATTTGCACCCACCTTCATGAGCCTTCCGAACGACATCCCGGTTACCACCGAACTGGTTTCCGAACATGGCCTCAAGCCTGAGGAATATGACCGTTTCGTGAACCTGATCGGCCGCGAGCCAACGATCACCGAACTGGGTATCGTCTCAGCCATGTGGAATGAACACTGCTCCTACAAATCATCGAAGAAATGGTTGAAAACTCTCCCCGTAACCGGCGAGCGGGTGGTGCATGGCCCGGGGGAGAATGCCGGTGTCGTCGACATTGGCGACGGTCAGGTAGCCGTATTCAAGATGGAAAGCCACAATCACCCGTCCTACATCGAGCCCTACCAGGGTGCCGCGACCGGGGTTGGTGGCATCTTGCGGGATGTTTTCACGATGGGCGCCCGACCCATCGCCGCGCTGAATGCCTTACGATTTGGCTCGCCGAACCACCCGAAGACCCGTCATCTCGTTGCGGGTGTTGTCGCCGGTATCGGCGGATATGGCAATTCGTTTGGTGTACCGACGGTCGGCGGCGAGGTTAATTTCCACCCGCGCTACAATGGCAACATCTTGGTCAACGCCATGGCCATTGGCCTCGCCGACGCAAACGGGATCTTCCTGTCGGAGGCAAAGGGCGTCGGGTTGCCAGTCGTCTATCTCGGCGCCAAGACCGGCCGCGATGGCATTCATGGCGCCACCATGGCATCGGCCCAATTTGCTGATGACGCCGATGAAAAGCGACCGACCGTCCAGGTTGGCGACCCGTTCACAGAGAAGTGCCTGCTCGAGGCCTGTCTTGAACTCATGGCGTCGGGTGCCGTGATCGCCATTCAGGACATGGGTGCCGCCGGCCTCACCTGCTCCGCGGTCGAGATGGGGGCGAAGGGAAATCTCGGTATAGAACTCAACCTCGATAATGTTCCATGCCGTGAGGACGGCATGACAGCCTATGAGATGATGCTGTCGGAAAGCCAGGAACGAATGCTGATGGTTTTGCGACCGGACAAGCAGGCCGAAGCCGAAGAGATCTTTTCCAAATGGGGTCTCGATTTTGCCATTGTCGGCAAGACCACTGATGATCTGCGGTTTCGCATCTTTCACGGCGGCACCGAAGTCGCCGATCTGCCGATCAAGGAACTCGGTGACGAAGCCCCGGAATATGACCGACCGTGGACGCAACCTGCGCCGCCCAAACCACTTGCCGATTCAGACATTCCGCGCCCCAATGACTACACCGAAGCGGTGCTCAAGGTGATCAGCGCACCCGACATGTGCTCAAAGCAGTGGGTCTGGCAGCAATATGATTACCTAATCCAGTCCAATACAGCGGCCGGCCCCGGCGGCGATGCCGCCATCATTCGCATCGATGGCACCGGCAAGGCGCTGGCAGCCTGCACCGATGTCGTTCCGCGCTATGTCGATGCAGACCCGTATGAAGGTGGCAAGCAGGCGGTCGCCGAATGCTGGCGCAACCTCACCACTGTTGGCGCCGAACCGCTCGCCATCACTGACAATCTCAATTTCGGCAATCCCGAGCGGCCGGAGATCATGGGCACCCTGGTCAAGGCCATCGAAGGCATCGGCGAGGCCTGCCGGGCGCTCGACTTTCCTGTCGTGTCCGGAAATGTCTCACTTTACAATGAGACCAACGGGCAGGCCATTTTGCCGACCCCGGCGATCGGCGGTATAGGTCTGATTTCCGATCTCGGCAAACGCTGTTCGCTCGACTTCAAGACCGATGGCGACGTTATCTTACTTGTAGGCGGCCACGGAAGCCATCTCGGTCAGTCGATGTATCTGCGCGAAGTCCACGGACTGGAAGGAGGCGCTCCACCACCGGTCGATCTCGAAAAGGAACGCCGGCATGGCGATTTCGTGCGCCAACTGATCAAGGACGACCGGATCACGGCGGCGCATGACATCTCTGACGGCGGACTTGCCGCCAGCTTGGCAGACATGGTTCTGGCGTCCGGCAAGGGTGCCAAAATCGAGCTACCGGCCAGCAACCCGCACATCGCCCTATTCGCTGAGGATCAGGCGCGCTATGTCGTCACCTGTCCGCCGGGCCAGGCCACCGGCCTGATCGCCGAGGCAGAGGCCGAAGGTATTCCAGTGCCAAAGATCGGAACCGTGACAGGCAGCGGATTGATCGTGATGGGCAGCGCCACCATATCTATCACCATGCTGCGCAAGGCTCATGAAGGCTGGTTCCCGGCATTTATGGACGGCTAACACCAAATCGTGTCACTATAGGACAAGACGAAGAAACTCAGGGAGGCTGCCCAATGCCGATGCAAGCGCATGATATCGAGGATCTAATCAAAGACGCCCTGCCCGACGCAACTGTTGTGATTCGTGATCTTGCAGGTGACGGCGACCACTATGCCGCCTCGATCACATCGGCTGCATTCGAGGGTAAATCCCGTGTGCAGCAGCACCAGATGGTGTATAAGGCGCTCAAAGGTAAAATGGGCGACGAACTGCACGCCCTGGCGCTCCAGACCAGCACGCCGCAGGACTGAGCCACAGCCAATCGAAAGAGGAAGAAGTCCAGATGACCGAAGTTCGTGATTGGATCGACAATGTTGTCAAGACCAACGATGTGGTGCTGTTTATGAAGGGCACGCCCGAACAGCCGCAGTGTGGTTTTTCAGGCCGTGTGACCCAGATGCTCGATTACTTGCAGGTGCCCTATTCCGGCGTCAATGTCCTCGAATCCGATATGCTCCGCCAGGGAATCAAGGAATACTCCGACTGGCCGACCGTCCCGCAGTTGTACATAAAGGGTGAGTTCATCGGTGGTTGTGATATCGTCACCGAAATGTTCCAGTCGGGTGAGCTGAAAGACACCATCACCGAGCAGGGCTTGGTCGCCGAAGGCGCTTGACTGCGACTCGCAAAACAACACACGCGCTGACGTGTGCTGTTCAGCGCATCGATAAGGCTCTTTATTCTGAATTTGGCGCGGCTGCTCGCGTCGCCCACGCAGTCCTGCTATGTGACATGTGCATGGCCCAAGCGTTGCCCGGCAATTCTGCGACGGGTTAAGTTGCCGGACTTGTTGTCTGCAATTGGGCTTGGCCATGATATGACGCCGCCAACAAACCGTTTTATTACCCCTTCGCTGATCATCGCCTGTGGTTGCCTGATCTCAATGATCGCCTTCGGCGTACGTGCAACCGGTGGCCTGTTCGTGACACCGATCACTGAGACTTACGGCTGGGGTCGAGAAATCTACGGTTTTGCCTTCGCCATACAGAACCTCATGTGGGGCATTGGACAACCTTTGGCAGGCACGTTCGCCGATCGCTTGGGCGCGGTGAAGGTTGTCCTTGTCGGTACGCTCTTATATGCCGCCGGCCTGGTCGTCATGGCATTCGGCGATACCATACTCCTGCTCAATCTCGGCGCCGGTCTATTGATGGGGCTAGGCATTGCCGCAACATCATTCTCCATCATCATGCCGGCGTTTGCACGAATGGTACCCCCGGAAAAACGCTCGTGGGCGTTCGGCATGGCCACCGCAGCCAGCTCAATGGGTCAGTTGGTGTTCGCCCCGCTCGGCCAAGCCTTCATTTCCGCCTTCGGCTGGCAGATCGCGCTGGTTGCGCTTGCCGTGTTTGTCGCATTAATGATTCCATTGGTGCTGCCGTTCATGGCCGCCAAAGGCCAGACTAGCCAAACCGCTGCCGAAGAGCCAAGCATGGCGCTGTCGGCGGTCATCACCCATGCGTTCGGGCACACCAGCTATCTTCTGCTAATTGCCGGTTTCTTTGTGTGTGGCTTCCATCTCTCGTTCATTACAGTGCATTTCCCACCCTACATTGCCGACCTCGGCCTCGATAAGAACCTTGGCAGTTGGGCGATCGGTATCATCGGCTTGTTCAATATCATCGGCGCTTACGCATCTGGCATATTCGGAGGCAAATATTCGAAGCGCTATGGCCTCAGCTTCATTTACCTAGCGCGCGCCGCGCTGATTGCCGTGTTCATCTCGCTGCCCATCGGCAATGTCACGGTGTTGCTGTTTGCCGCAATCCTGGGATTGTTGTGGTTGTCGACCATCCCGCTGACCATAGGGCTGGTCACCGTAATGTTTGGTACCCGCCATATGGCGATGCTCTACGGGTTTGTCTTCCTTAGCCATCAGCTCGGCTCGTTCCTGGGCGTGTGGCTCGGCGGAAGGTTTTACGATCAATACGGCAATTACGATTTGATCTGGTATACGTCGATCGCCTTGGGTGTCGTGTCTGCAGCGCTGCATTGGCCGATCCGAGAGCGCACGGCACCGAGTTTTGCCATGAGTCCGGCTCAGTGAGATGGCGACACACACATCTCCCAGTATCGTCTCCAGGTGGCCCGGACATCGTTTCGCGCTGATCTTTGCCGCCACTGTTTTGCTGGCAGGGATTTCCTTCATGGCGCTTTCGATCCGTTTTGCCGCACTTCCACCACAGGCCAGCGGAACGGTGCTCGCCGTGTTCCCGCCAGCAACTGCAAG
The DNA here is from genome assembly GCA_016522385.1 of Pseudomonadota bacterium. Classification (GTDB taxonomy): domain Bacteria; phylum Pseudomonadota; class Alphaproteobacteria; order Rhizobiales; family Aestuariivirgaceae; genus JABDJG01. Next base: position 4,933 of record JAEKFU010000289.1, on the reverse strand, counting down.
CGACGAGATATTCGCCAATCTGATCCGTGCTGGCGGTAGGCCGCTGCGCGAAACCTGGCTATCCTTTGTCTGGGTGGTTTCCTCCGACAAACCGGGTTTTGTTGGTCGCCTGAGGGCTGAAGGCGCCATTGGAGCTTATGGTGAGTTGCCGATAACGCCGCAGCTGGCCGGCTGCTTTGCGTTTGCCGACGCTAAAATTGTGGAGCTGTTCCAGGTGCGGCCATGACCTTGGAGAATTCCAGGTGTTGGCCCGCATCACTGATGATCACAGTAATCTCGCGCCACAGTTTCTCGCGGATGGCGTCGGCAAAATCCTGGTAGTTGCCCGCCTGCATCACAAAGCTGTCTGGCCCGGTCATCACGTGGTTGCGATACCATTCATCCAGCCTTGGAAAATCAGTCAAGATAGCCAAGCCATTGATCGTCACCTGGTGCTGTTCCGCCAGCAACCGCGCCGCAGGCATTTCGATCCCGTCGCCGAACCACGGCGGGGTTTCGGGCCCATCCCCGGAAACATCGACAATGCGGCGGGTTCCTTCGATACCATTGCCGGCAATAGAGCGTATTGCAAAGGCCACACCATTGCCGATGCCTGTCCCGCCGCCCTCGCGTTGCGGCAAGGCCTCAACCGCGTCGGCAAAGTCGTGCGCGTCCTGCGGACTGACCAGAATGTGCCACCCGATACTGCGCACCGGAAATGCGGCATCCGACCAGACCAGAAGAGACACGGCAATGCGACCATAGAGACCCGAGACGATCGCCTGTTGGATCGATTTGTCGCGAAATGCGCTGGCAATGCCTGACAGCTGCAATTGAAACTCGCGCGCGTTGACACTTCCCGATGCGTCGACCGCCAACACTAGCTCCAAATCAACCAGTTCACCTGCCGCAAGCGTACGCGGCGACAACCACGCACCGAGCAAACCAACCAATAGCATCAGTGCCGATGTTGCCCGCACCACGTTTACATCCCCGAATTGCTTTCCTCGCGCTTAACCCGAGCAAACGATAATAGCGGGCAAAGGTGGCCGCGCACCAGAACCTTTGCAAAATTGACGGCCTACTGCTGCATGTTCAGGAAATCCGAAAGCTGTTTCTTGAACTGCTTGGCCTTGTATTCGGCAACCGCAAACTCCCAGCCGCCAACACGGCTGATTATCTTGTCGGCATCGTCTGCGTCACTGCCTTTTTCCGTCACAGCAACGCGCAGCCAGGTTTGACCACCATCCTCGAAGGTTTGATATGTAATCTTCATGCCGTTATCCGTCGTGAGCAGCACGAGGCCAGTCGCGCCCGTTTGCCCTACCGCCTTGCGCACATCGGTAAACTCCACATTGGCAAGGTCCGTCGCGCCATAGCGTACCGCGAGCTCATCCTTCGGTTTGACGCCTTCAGGCAGGCCTTGGATCTCAAATCGGTCATTGCCTTTGTCGTCCTTGCCAGCCTTGGAAAGCGTTAGCACGTCGCCGTCGGGCCCATGAAAATCGACCTGCTTGACCGTGCCGGCATTGATCCGCATGACCGTTGTATCGACCCAATCCTTGAGCTCACCACCCGCGGCTACAGAACCGCGGACCAGCCAGCTTTGCCGATCACCGGCAAGCCGCACATACTGGGCCTCTTCGCTACCGATCGTATGACCCGGCGCCGCCTTGCCGAGAATAACGTCGCCGACGATGTCACCCTTGCTGTTCTTTAGCGTCACTCGGCGCGACTTGCTTCCACTGCCGCTGGCATCTTCGACATTGATTACGGTGTATTTTTCAGCACTTGCCGTGCGTGGTTCCAGTTTGGTCATTCGCACCAGCCCGACCAGCACTTGTTGCAGCTTGCCGGCCTTGACCGGATAACCACTCGGCTCAACCATCCAGCTGTCGTCAACCCGTTTGAGTTCAAGCGTTTTGTCATCTGCCCGCACAGCAATGCCGGCAACCGAGTTGACATTGTCAGCAAGGCTTGGAAGCAAAAACGCCCCGGCTTCCCGCGTGACCGGCCTGACATGTTCGGCCTGCCACACGGCGCCAGCCGCACCGGCACTCACCAGCGCGGCAAGACCCAGACCCATGACCAAACGTGGTGTCATCGCGTGTGCCTCATGTTACTCTTCGACTCATCAGTTACCCCGCCGCCGGCGCCGAGACACCGCGATCCCGATACCGGCCAGCCCGATCAACGCCGGCACACCGGCTATGTTGATCGCCTTAACCCAGAACCCAAGCTGCTCGATATCGCGTCTCAGCGCCTTTTGTACCTCGCGCAAATCCTGGCGTATCGAAACAACCTCACCACGAAATCCGAGGATCGCTTGCTTGTCCTCATCCGACAGAATCACCCGGCCGCCCTGTGCCCGTGTTTGGATTTCTTCCAGCTTTTTCTGAGTTTCCTGAAGTTTGGTATTGAGAACCTGCTCGCGCTGGCGGTATTGAGTTTCAGCTTTTTGACGAATCTTGCGCACCAGCGTGAAAGGACGCTGTTCGACGCCGCGTCCACGCAAGTCGGCCAGAACTGTACCGCCGGAAACGTTCTCCAGGATGTTCAGCAGGAAATCGACATTGTTGGCCCGCGGCACGATAAATCGCTGCCCGAGCAAGTCGCGCGCCTCAGCCCAGAAACTATCGAACAGCATGTCAGCATCACCCACCAACACGACATTGATCTTGCCACTGGCGCGGTGTGCCGGTTTTTCTGTATCTCCTCCAGTCTGCGTTTTTGCGGCCTCGTCGCCCTCGGCGGCTTGCTGTGCAGGCGCGCCATCGCCGAACGCCGTCTTGGCATTACCGGTAACCCGTGCTGACAGCACTAGAGACTGGCCACCAGGCTTGTAATTCTGGATCAACTTCAGCGGGTCGGGAATGCGCATCTCTTCCGCATCGATCAACATCGCCTTTGGCGAGGTGAGAATCAGCGGCTGAAATGTCGTCCCGGCGCCGTCAAGCGGAACAATGCTGGTCGGGCTTGCCATGACCAAGTGTTCGATGCTCGACAGCAGTGCATTACCGCGGTCAAGGCTCACGCGGTCCATGTTCAACCACACCACATAGCTGGCAACCTGTGGCTGCCCTTCAGCAGCAAATTGCACCCGTCGGGCATGCTCGATGTCACCAACCACCTTGCCCAGCTCGAGCTTGACACCCCATGCTCTTAGCAGATCGTGGACCGGTTCTCCTTCTTCAAGCTGTGCCAGTTTCTCGGGGCTCGTTTCCGAAAACACGTCGAGAAACGCCACCACCGGTTTGCCGGACAAGGCAAACTGATCGATCGCATAGACCATCGCCGGCGACAGCTTTCCCGGCGCTGCCAGCAACAACATGTCGATCTTGTTGGGAATCTCTGCCTTACCGACATCGATCGCTTCGACGTCGAAGAACTCAGTCATCTGCTCATGGACCATCCAGGCCGGTATTCTTCCGCGCTGCGGATCAAAGCCTCCCGCGATGCCAAGCGACGTAAGCAGACCGACGGTCTTGCGCGATGGATCGCCCAGTTGGTGGATCAGCTTGGTCAGGTCATATTCAAGAAAGTCCTGCCGCTCTGTCGCCAAGAACGGTATCACTTGCTGATTATCGGTGCTGTTGGTGCCGACGAGACCGAGATAGCCGCTGCCAGCTCCCTCGCCCAGAGACGCACCGCGCAGGCCCGCCGCAACCGCGCGGTCCTCTTCATCCGACAGCGGCTGTGGATCGATTACCTCAAGCTTCAGATTACCGCCTGCGAGGTCCCGATATAGTTGCAACAGCCCCCTGACCCGCTGTGCATGCGCGCCATAGGTCGGCGCCTGTTCGCCAAGTACGCGCGAGTAATACAGCTTTACCGTGACAGGTTCTTCCAACTCGGACAGCACCTTGCGGGTCGACGGACTGATCGTAAACAGACCGCTAGCGGTCAAATCCGCCCGCCATGATCGCATGGTTTCACTTGCCAGCATGTTGACCGATGCCATCACGATGGCGGCCAAAATTACCGCGCTCCAAGTCAATTGCCGTCGGCTTAGTTTTTCCAGCCACTTCATCGCCAGCACCATCAATCCGCCTTTTTCAGTGAAATGACCGCCACGGTCATAAACAACCAGAACGCCACCATGCTGACGGCCCAGATCAGGTCCGCCACAAGCAACACGCCGCGCGATATACTGCTGAAATGGTTGAGTGCACTGATACTACGCGCCGCATCGATCACCGCCGCCGGCAGATAGCCCGAGATCGCATCGAGCACCAGCGGCATGCCGGCCGTCATCAGAACGAAACAGGCGGCCACAGCCAACACCAGTGCCACCACCTGGTTCCGGGTAAAGGCCGATGCGCAGCCGCCCACCGCCAGAAATACCGAGGCCAGAACCCATGACCCAAGATAATTGGCTAAAATCACGCCATTGTCGGGATCACCCAGAATATTGACTGTGATCCACAAGGGAAACGTCAAAACGAGCGCCACGCCAACAAACATTGTACCGGCCAGCCATTTGCCGGCCACGGCCTCGCCTGGCGACACCGGCAAGGTCATCAAAAGCTCGATGGTGCCGCTTTTTCTTTCTTCAGCCCACAGTCGCATAGCCACAGCCGGAATCAAAATCAAAAACAACCACGGCAAATAACTGAAAAATGGCAATAAATCGGCGACGCCACGATCGAAGAGACGTCCGACCTGGAACGTGAAAACACCACAAAGAACCACAAAAACCACCAGAAAAACCGCCGCTATCGGCGTTGCGAAATATCCGTTCAATTCGCGCTTGGCGATGACGAAAACCGACCTCATGTGGCAGCCTCTTCAGTGGTCGTAAAGTGCCGGAACACCTCTTCCAAAGAGCTCTTCTTGCGTCCCGGCACCTGTTTTCTGAGTTCGTCGGCGGTCCCGTCTGCAACAATGCGGCCGCGGTCAATGATAATCGCCCGCGAACACGCCGCATCCACTTCTTCAAGGATATGCGTCGAGA
>JAEKFU010000251.1 GCA_016522385.1 Pseudomonadota bacterium | reverse complement strand
CTCTTGGCCGTCCTTGTCCAACACGACAACTGTCGGAATCCGCTCAATATCACCGAATGACAGACGCAAGCGTTCCGATCCCTTGATCAAAGCAAACTGCGGTTTAGTGTCGGCTAGGAACCGGGTCATGCGGGCGGGATTCTCCTTGCCGCCCCAGGCCTCGAACTGATTGATGCCGATGACGGTCAGTTGGTCTGGCGGAATGCGCCTGACCAAATCGTTAAGGTGTCTGAATTCAATGCGGCACGGTGGACACCATGAGGCAAAGAACGTCACGACGACAACCCGGTCACCAAGCTGCCCGACATGCTTGTTGGTTCCATCGACAACCGGTGCCTCGTGGATCAGTTCACCAACCTCGTCAAGCGTCACCGCGCCGACAGGCGACAAAACAACGAACACTAACCCAGCGACTGTGATAACCGTATTAAGCAAGCACTTCATGGCTGGATTTTGCCACGCACCTTCTATCAATGCCAGTCACAGTTTGACGATCAAAAATTTGGCCGAAAGCGCTCTAGATACGACTGTTTTAGGTTGATTCAATCAAAAACGATATTTCGCTAACCCATTGAAGGAGACAATGTTTATCGTTTTTTGATCGAAGCAATTCTGATTTAGACCCAACTTACGCGAACGAACCTCACTGCCGCACATTTCGACTGGACCTAATTCTGCATCTGTTCAGCATACCACCGGGCAAAGCCGGCGACATTCGATTCCAGCAGAGGTGAGAAACGCCCTGGTCGCGCAAAGGCCGAGTTCAAACCTGCCTGCTGTTCTTCTAGTGCCAGAATGTCCTCGGCAATCGCCTCATCCAAGCGCCGATAGTACTGCGGCACCCGGCCGGCAAAGTCGGCCATCGCCACGGTATCCGGGGCAAAACATGCGGTCATTCCAACCCGGCAGCGGCCCGCTCCAAGCGGGTAGGTCTCATACACCCACACCGCATCGCCGCCTGCCGCAAAGGTCATGTTCGGAAAGATCCAGCTATAGCGCACACCGTTGCGGTTGCGCCCCTTAAGGCTTTTCATGGTCGGCAGAGGATCTACCTGGCAGCTCTGCAGCAGCCCGCCGGTTCGTTCGGTCGGGCCGAACTGGCTGACATAGGCGCCGGCGGTGTCGTCCGGCGCATCAGGCGGGCAATACACATCATTGATAGAATCAGGATGCACATATGGCAGGTGGTAGTATTCGTTGAACACCTCAAGAAACGGCTTCCAGTTGCAGGCCACTTCGAACTCGCGGCGGCGCGTTGACACCAGCTCGCCCAAATTCCAGGGCGCATGCAGCGCCTCAAAATCACCCAGCCAGACATCGATGCCCGGCGCATCTTGGGCCAGGCACAAGAACGCGAATCCGGCCCGCTCGGCCGCATGAAACGTGATCAGCCGGTATTCGTCCTTATTGAAATTCTTGGCGCGCTCCATATGCGGCACACCGGCCAGCCGGCCATCGAGCTTGTAGGCCCAGCCATGGAAGGGACATTTGATGCCTCGGCAATGGCCGTTGCCGGCAAGCAGCTTGGCCCCGCGATGACGACACGAATTGGCAAAAGCATTCAGCTGACCATCTCTGCCGCGCACGACGATAACTGGCACGCCGGCAATGTCCATTGCGGCAAAATCGCCCGGCGACGCCCAGCGATCACTCCGGCCTATCCCAACCCAGCCGCTGCCAAAGATCCGTTCGATCTCGACCTTCAGCATGTCCGAACTCGAATAAAAAACTGGTGGCAGCGAGTGCGCTTCATCGGCCGGCGCAATGCACAAATTCAAAGCTGCTAAGGCTTCCTGGGTGTCCACTGAACGCACCTCCCACGTTATCGTCAGCTTGTCACCGGTAAGGCGATTTCGCAATAGGCGTATGCGACGGTGAAATGCGTGTCTCACGGTAAGTGATAAACAGCCCGGCAGTAACAACAATAATTGCGCCAAGCCACACCATGGCATCGGGGCGTTCCTGCCAGATCAACCAACCCCAAAGGGTCGACCAGAGCAATGCCGTATAGTCAAACGGCGCATTCACCGATGCCGGCGCGTTGCGATAGGCGACGATCATAAAAAATGACGCCGTGCCGCCGACAATGCCAAGCAACAGGAACATCCACAGATGCGTGTCTTGTGGTGAAATCCACGTGACCGTCAGAAACGGCAGCGTGCAAAGGCCCGCGGTAATCGTCGAAAAGGCATACATTGAGGCATTGGTCTCGTTGCGCGACATGCGCCGCGTCAGCAGCATGACCGAGGCGAAACAAAACGCCGAGGCAATGATGTAAAGGGCATCGACACGAAACGCTGCCGACCCCGGTCGTAGCATGACCAGCATGCCGGCGAACCCAACGAGCACCGCTGCCCAACGCTGCAGACCGACCCGCTCGCCCAACACCGGCCCCGACAAAGCGGTCACAAATAGTGGCGCGCTAAACGCCACGGCAATCCCTTCAGCCAGCGGCACATCACGCAGACCGCGAAAGAACAGCGACAGTGCGGAAAACATCAATACCCCTCGCATGATGTGCGCCAGGGGTCGTTTCGTTTTTAGCGCCACTAGGCCCTCGTGCCACAGCACCACTGAGACCGGCAGCAGCCCGAAGAGATACCTGAAGAACACGATCTGTGTCGTATGATAACCGGCCAGACCAAACCATTTGCCCATCGTGTCGGCAATGGAAAACAGGAAAACGCCGATCGTAATGGCTGCGATACCTCTGGTAACGCTATTATCACTGTTGAGCGCACGGTCCGTCACTGTACAAATACCTATTGATGCCGGCGATCATGACGACAAACAGCTGGAAAAGATAGTCAAACTGAACCTACAAAGGATCGGCAAGCTAGGTCTGTTAACGCCTCGACAAATCTGTCATAAGCTTGCATCCCACCATCATTTGCACCGGGGAAATAATGATGTGTTCAATGAGAGTTTTCGCAGTCGCCGCTGCAGTGATCACCGTGACCGCAACAAGCGCCCAGGCCGCCTGTCAGAATACTGGCAATTTCAATGCCTGGTTGAAGGACTTCAAGGCCGAAGCCGCATCGCAAGGTATTTCACGTCGCACGATCAATGCAGCGCTGAACGGTGTGACCTATGACAAGCGCGTCGTGGCCTATGACCGCAAAAAGGCGGTATTCACCCAGGCATTTTTGAAGTTCTCCGGGCGCATGGTCAACAAGTCGCGGCTTAATCGCGGCCGCAAACTGATCAAACAGAATGCTTCGACCTTTCGCCGTATTGAAAGGCAATATGGTGTACCGGCCCCGGTGTTGACGGCCTTCTGGGGCTTGGAAACCGATTTCGGCGCCGTTCAAGGCAAGTTCTCGACTATTCGCTCCTTGGCAACGCTTGCTTACGATTGCCGACGACCTGAACTGTTCCGGCCACAGCTTATCGATGCCCTGCGGATCGTTGAGCGCGGCGACCTTGCCCTTGAAGACATGGTCGGTGCATGGGCCGGCGAGTTGGGCCAGACGCAGTTTCTGCCGTCGGACTACATGGAAACGGCGGTCGATTTTGACGGCGATGGCCGCCGCGACCTGAAACGCAGCACCGCTGATGCACTTGCCTCTTCGGCTGCCTTGATCCGCAATTTCGGCTGGCAGGCAGGCCAGCCGTGGATCGAGGAAGTGCGGCTGACCAAGGCCATCGACTGGTCCGAGGCCGACCTGGCCATTGCCCATCCGCGTAGCCAGTGGGCCAGTTGGGGTATCGTTCGCGCCAATGGTAAGGCGCTGCGCAAGGACGGTACCCGGGCCGCGCTCCTGTTACCCATGGGTCGCAAAGGGCCGGCGTTCCTAGCCTATGACAACTTCCGCAATGTCTATTTGAAATGGAATGAGTCCCTGCTCTACTCGACAACCGCCGCCTATTTCGCCACCCGCCTGGCCGGCGCGCGCCCAGTCACCCGTGGCACTGCCGACGGCACCGGCCTCGATCTCAAACAGACCAAACAGCTGCAACGTGCCCTGCAGAGCCGAGGTTTCGATGTCGGCGACATCGACGGCATCCTTGGCGCCGGCACTCGCAAAGCGGTCAAGGCCATGCAGGTCAAGTACGGAATGCCGGCCGACTCATGGCCGACACCTGAGCTATTGCGGCGTTTGCGTTAGAATTATAACGGAATTACCAGCCCGCTCACCGTCGCTGAAGCTCCACCCCGGCTGATTCTCGGTCCCAAGTCGTCGGTGTAACACCCTGTTCGCGCAACGGAAATTTCTGGATTTTGCCAGTTGGGGTTTTCGGCAGGGCTTCGACAAAATCGACATAGCGCGGGATCATGAAATAGGCCATTCGCGGCTCCAGGAAACGGACCAAGTCTTCGGGATGAACATGGAGGCCTTGCTTGGCCACCACCACTGCCATGACCTCTTGTTCGGTATGGACGGACTCAACCGGGATCACAGCACATTCCAACACATTGGGATGGGCGTTGATCTCATTTTCCACCTCCATTGACGAGATGTTTTCGCCGCGCCGGCGGATCGCATCTTTTGAGCGGTCGACGAAATAGTAGTTGCCGTGCGCATCGCGCATCAGCATATCGCCGGTGTGGAACCACTGGTTACGCCATGCCGTAACGGTCCATTCGGGATGGTTCCAGTAACCGTTGGACATGATCCAGGGCTCCTTGGTCCTGACCAAGGCTTCACCTGGAACGCCGGGCTCCACCTCTTTGTCATCCACATCGACAATCCGCACTTCATATCGGTCCGCTGCCAGCCGGCCACACGACTTGTTGTCAACTAGATCGAATCCGGACCGCATCGGACAGTTCATTTCCGTACCGCCCCAGGTGGTTGACACAAGGCAGTCGAAACGCTGCTTGAAATCCTCCACTTCTGGGATCAGCGGCACCATGAGTACTCGTTCAAGCGGATTGTCGTTGTCATCTTCACCGGACTCCTGCTGGTACAGAAAGTTGGCCATTGCCCCGAGCAGGAACGTCGTCGTTGCACCGAATTTGCGGACCTCTTGCCAAAATCCTGTCGCACTGAACGCGCCCGGGATGACAGCACTCGCCCCTGCAATGCAACTGCAGTAGATCACGGCAAACTGGCCAGCCAGATGAAACAGCGGCAAAGGCGCGTAGTAGACATCATCGTGCTTCAGCTCGAGCATCTCTGTGACGCCGAAGGCGTATTCGTAGGCATGTGCATGGGTCACAGTGCCGCCCTTCGACGGCCCCGTGGTGCCGGATGTGTACATCACCGCCATCAGATCGAGATACCGTGGTCCCACGCCCTGCCAAATCTGATCGGCAAACAGATCGTCATAACGACGTACACCGAACCGGCCCGTCAATGTACCGAGATCATCGGTGGCACCACCGTGGATCACCAACTGCTCAACATGCTCGACCTGACTTGCTACGGCGCCAAGTTGATCTAGGAATGATGCGTCAATCACCATCGTGCGGGCAGCGGAATCATTCAAAATATGCGTTAGAATCGAACCTCGATAGTGCACATTCACCGGCACCTCGATGGCGCCAAGCTTTGACAAGGCACACCAGATCACGATGTATTCAACCGTGTCTGGCAACATGATCAGGACAGTGTCGCCGGACTTGATGCCGGCATCGGCAAAGCCGCCCGCCAGCCGGCCGGAGCGATCATCCACCTCACGATAACTGTACGAGCCGCTATCGGTCAGGATCCACGGTTTGTCCGGCGACCGAGCGACCCGCTTGGCCAGCACCGTCGCCAAATCCTGTTCGTCTCTCGGATCGCTATAAACGCTCATTAAACTACCGTCCCTTGAACACCGGTTTCCGCTTTTCACTGAATGCAGTGATCGCCTCGCCATAGTCCTCGGTAAAGATCAAGGTTGTGATCGTTTGCTTTTCAAGGTTCAGCGCGGTTTCGAAATCGGCCTCGGTCGACTGCTGCAACAAACGCTTGTGCTGCATTACGGCAAGTGGTGCCCGCGACATGATCACCCGTGCCAGTCGTTCAGCCTCGGCTTCTTCCTCACCAAGTGGCACTAGCTTGTTCACGAGGCCAATACGGTGGCCTTCCGCGGCATCGATGAATTCACCGGTCAGCACGAGCTCACGTGCCTTGTTGATACCAACGATCATCGGCAGCAGCTTTGAAGCACCACCTGTGATCGTCATACCCGCATTGGCCTCAGGGAACCCGAATTTGGCGTTCTCGGCTGCAACGATCATGTCGCAATCGATCGCAATCTCGAACCCGCCGCCGACTGCATAGCCGCGCACAGCCGCAATAACGACTTTGTCCGCCTTGCGAATGACACGTGGAATTTCCTGCAGGCTTTCGGTAATGTCCTCGACAATGTCGAGAATGGGGTGGATTTCGCCGCTCTTGATCAGCGGGTATTCACTCATGGCCACCTTAAGGTCATCTCCGGCGCAAAACACGTCGCCTACACTGCTGATAATTATGGCCTTTACAGCTTTGTCGCTCGCCGCTTCATTCAGCGCTGCGACCAGCGCCCTCGCTTCGCCTGGATCAAACGCATTGAGAACTTCCGGTCGGTTGAAGCGTATCCAACCGATCCCTTCTTTGACTTCATAGAGCAGTTTGGTCATATCTCCTCCCCTTGGCTTTTCGGTATCATTCAGCAGCAGAAAACGAATTTCAACAGCCATGCTCAACGGGTGCGCAACCGGTTGAATGACCTGGCCATGGAACCTTGGAGTAGCGACTCCGCCAATGATTGCTTCAAGTAGCTCTGCAAGTCGACCCCGACCGCCGGCGCCTCGTGCGATGACGCTCTAAAACGAAATGAGGGGCTTGCGTCCGGATGGATTGCACGGACGTCACTTGTGATTGCAAAATGTCGGTGACGGCTTGATGCGAGGCCCGTTGACTATGCAATGCAAGCTTCGGGAACACGCACCGGTCGGTACATGCAG
>JAEKFU010000245.1 GCA_016522385.1 Pseudomonadota bacterium | reverse complement strand
GGTTGAGCATCGCTTTCAATGAGCGGCGGCGCAGTTCGTTGGCGAGCGCGGCCCAATCCCTGTCTATGCCGTGTCTCCTGCCCGTTGTAGCCAAGGCCTCGGAGAAGCCGGTGTGCCAGTCCAGGATGGTGCCGCCGGTATCGAATGTCAGCGCCTTGATGCCATTCATTTTCATCAGGTTTCTCCTGCTGTGTTATCTCGCCTGAGGCAACCGATGACCTGAGATGGGTGGATGCAGGCATCGCCACTCGGGACATTGCGAGACTGCTTGCGGGCCGCGTCGACGGCCGTCATTCGAACCGGCCCGTTAAGTATCCTCGACCTAGTGGATGATGTCGCAGCAAGGTCGGCTTGCCAATCGCCTGTACCGCAGGTTGGATCGCCTCAGGCGTTGCGCCGGACGGTCGCCGTCAGCAATCCGGCACCGATCAGGAAGCTGCCGCCGATGCGATTTGTGAGCTTGAGAGTTTCCGGTCGCTTGAACCGGGCTCTGAGATTGCCCGCAAGCACCGCCCATACGGCGACATTGGCGGCTGCCAGAACCAGAAAGGTTGATTCCAGCACAACGAACTGCACAAGGACGAGATGGGTCACATCGATAAACTGCGGCACGAAGGCGACAAAGAACACGATGCCCTTTGGATTCAAAGCAGTGACGATGAACGAATGCCAGAACATGGCGGCCCGGGTTCGGCCGTTTGTGGTCTTGTGCAGATCATCCAGTTTCCCATCGGCCCGCCATAGTTTGATTCCCAGCCATATCAGGTAGCAGGCGCCAAGGTATTTCAGGACAGTGAACAATGTTGCCGATGTTGCCAGGATGGCGCCGGCACCGAGCAAGGACGCCGTCATCGCCGTGAAATCGCCTAATGTCACGCCAGGCACCGTCGCCCAGCCGGTAGAACGCCCGCGACCCAACGCATAGCTGACCACCAGCATAACTGTCGGGCCCGGTACGGCAAGCAGCGCCGAACTCGCAATGACGAAAGCGATCCATAGTTCCCATGACATAGGTCGTCCTTTCATTGCAGTTTGCAACGCTCAGGAATGCACGAACGCCCGATCGGCGCAAGACTCTACAGCTTGAGCTTGTATCCGAGGTGGCTATCGGCAAATCCCAGCCTTTCATAGAAGCGATGGGCATCCGGCCGCGTTTTGTCGGTGGTCAGCTGGACGAGACCGCAGCAACGCGAACGGCATTGAGAAATTGCCCACTTCATCATCAGCTCACCCAGTCCGGAACCCCGGTGATCACGGGCGATCCGGACAGCTTCAATCTGTCCGCGCCAGGCACCCATACGGGCGATACCAGGCATGAAGGTGAGCTGGAGCGTGCCGACCACAACATCATTGGTGTCAACCGCCACGGCGAGCATCTGGTTCCGGTCGGACTGAATGGCCCGGAATGCGTCCAGATAACGTAAGGCCAATGGAAGACTGGGGTCTTCCCTTTCGTGACCCAGTGGATCATCGGCCAACAGTGCGACGATCGCCGCCAGGTCGGTTTCGCGTGCGGCGCGCATGGTAATGTGTTTCTGTGCCGTGCTGATCACTTGGTTGGCTTTCCCCTGGATGTGCAGTGGCATGATGACGGATACAGCACCCAGGCGCCGAAATGAAGTGCAATAGCGCATACGTTACAGCACCCTAAGACATGAACCTGTCTGTCACTTTTCGAGAGCTCTTTTTGGTGAATGAATGTCTTTTGCCGCCAATTCTTGCGCACGGCGGTCACCTAATCCTTACCCAGGCGACGAGCTTGACTTGCAGGCTCCGACCGTTGGCCAGCTTTCTTGGCTAGCCATATTTTCGTGGAATTGTTGTGCGTGAGTTTACGTATGGACAAGCATGAAACATTTAGACCATTTTCAAAAGAGCGCATCGTTTTCAGACTTCCAAACCTGTCCTTACGCATTCTGTTTGCAGCGGGCGTCTTGGGTTGCGGCTTGCTAATCGACAGTTCGATCCACGATTTCACCGCTTCGCGAGCAGAGACGGTTAAGATATCACCCCGTTTCAGCAAGAGTGGACCAGCACGGGTTGGCGGTTCGTTTACTCTCACAAGCCATCTGGGCAATCGCACCAGCACTGATAGCTTTCGCGGCAAATATATGTTGGTTTACTTCGGCTATACCTACTGTCCGGATATCTGCCCGAGTGAGCTGCAGAAGATCTCCAGCGCTCTTGACCAACTGGGCGATAAATCTGCACGTATCCAACCCCTTTTTATCACAGTGGATCCGCGCAGAGACACAGCCGAAGTGTTGGCCGACTACGTGTCACATTTTCACAGCTCGCTCATCGGACTTACCGGCAGTCCCGATGAGATCGAGACCGCGACGAAAGCTTACCGGGTGCTCTATCGGACGGCTGGCGATGTGACTGGATCGGACTATTTGATCGGACACTCGAGCAATATTTTCTTGATGGATGAAAAAGGAGAGTACGCGACCCATTTTCCCTATGGCTCGACCGTAGAAGAGATTGTGACTGGTTTAACCCGGCAACTCGATCAATGATCGTGCTCTGGTGCAACCCGGTGCAGTTGACATCAGGCAATAATGGGACGCCAGAGCAGGCAGGAGATTGAACATGACTTGGCTTCGCGCAGCCTCTCTCAGCGTGTTCGTTTGGCTAATGCAAGCCGTTTTTCTCAATCTGTCGCTTGCAGCACAAGAAGCTATGCAACCCGCAGAATTTCACGGCATTCGCCTTGGTATGACTGAGCAACAGGCCTTTGCCCATATCGATCGAATAGCACCCGGCGCAATGATCGGGGCTCTGTGCTCCGACAACAAGAGAGGCGTCGGATCATACCTGAATTACGAAGGTCTGGATTGGCAGATCATGGCACACACCGAAACCGGCACCGTGGACGAGATCAGGCTGTTCCGTTTCGACAGTGCGGGCACGAAGACGTCGGATCAATGTGCAGCGCGCTTCAGCCAGCTGTTCGACAATCAGCGCCAGAAGTATCCATCCACGAAATGGCGCAGATCAATGCAGCAAGGTGATCAGTTCTCGGTGAAGAGCCGGGTGCACGCGTCCTTGCCCGATCAAACTACAATCGAGCTTTCGGCTGAACGGTTAAATTGGGACCAGGCACGATGTCTTATTGAATTGCGTATCTCGAGGGCCGGCACATAGCGGTTATGTTGCTGGACGAAGCCGGCCTCCGGCCGCTATTGTTACCTCAATCGAAGCGACTTCGATGCGGGAATCCGGTTAAACTGAACGCCTGTCGATCGAAGGAGGATGAAATGCGTTTGTCACTTTTTGCAATGCCGGTGACAGTCCTACTTGCTGCAACTGGTGCACATGCCGGTGAGCGTCCGATGGTGGAAGTGAATTGCGAACCGACCGACAAAAAACTCACCTATATGTGCATGTTCAATGTTATGGGAATGAAGAGCCACAAGCCCATTGATGGTGCCGAGTTCAAGGTGAATGCCGATATGGCATCAATGCCGATGGCACACAATGTCCCGCCAATGCGACCAAAACCAACCGGCAAGCCGGGTAGCTATCACGGAATGCTGGAACTTGAAATGGTCGGCGAATGGACACTGAAAATGGAGTTCAAGAAACCGGCTCGGGACGTGGTCGTAAAATCACTGACTTTTGGCCCAAGCGGCACGAAGACGGATCATGCCGGCCATGGTGATCATTCCAAGTCAGAATAACTGACGCAAGGTCGCTGCGCAGGTAGTGCGGACTAACTACCGTGTTCGTGGCTGTTCTTTTTTGCTGGTGCCGCATCATCTGACTGCGCCCAGCCTTCGACATAGGCTTCGATCTTAATTCTGCCCGCCCGCTCCAAGATCAGGGTGAGTGGGGCGAGCTCACCTTCTCGCAATCGCTTTTTGAGACCGACAAGCATGATGTGATGGCCACCGCGTTCCAGAACGGTTGGTGTGCCCGGACGAACTTCCAGCGCCTCCAGACGGCGCATCTTTACAATATTGTCTTCGACAATATGGGTATGGAGCTGGGCGTCCCTGGCGATATCGGTCTCAGCACCGATGAGCCGGTCAACCTCCGTGCCCTTGTTTTCCAGGGTGACATAGATTGCGGCATTTTTGCCAACGGATTCCTTGGTCCGCGGATGAATAACGGTGATGTCACCTTTCTCGTAATCGTGAGCGAGCGATTGGCCAACCATCAGCGAAACAGCGACAATGAAGGTGGCCAAGAGTGCAACCTTGTAGCGGCGCATCATTCCCTCCAATCAGACGTGCAGGCGACATTCATTTCGAACATAGTGGAATTCCAACGTCCTGACAGCCCTGTTCAAATGCCGCCGGAACTCCTTGAACGGTCAAAGCGGGCGAGTTTTCACCGTCGACATTATCGACAGCCGACGCCCTTGTCATGCCGGTAAGTATAGTGCGAGGCTCGGATCCTTCGATGCCCAAAGTGCCAACCGGAGAAGATCACCATGTCGAAAGTGCTGTTTGAAAAGACCGGGCGGATTGGCCGCATCATGCTCAATCGGCCAGACGTGCTTAATGCAATTGACGCCGAGGTGCCTGGGCTCTTGTCGCAGGCGGTTGCGGAAGCGAATGCGGATGCGGACATTCATGTGATCGTGCTTGCCGGCAATGGCGCCGCGTTTTGCTCAGGCTACGACCTTACCTATTACGCCGAAGGCAATGGATCGGAAGATGTGACGCAGCCGATGCCGTGGGACCCAATGAAGGATTTTGCCTTCATGTCGCGCAATACCGAGCATTTCATGTCTTTGTGGCGTTCACACAAGCCGGTGATCTGCAAGGTGCATGGCTATGCGGTGGCCGGCGGGTCAGATATCGCACTGTGCAGCGACGTGATCATCATGGCCGAGGATGCAAAGATCGGCTACATGCCGGCAAGGGTCTGGGGTTGTCCGACGACAGCGATGTGGGTCTACCGGCTCGGTCCGGAACAGGCCAAGCGTATGCTACTCACCGGCGACATGATTGAAGGGCGCGAGGCCGAACGCATCGGGTTGGTCATGAAGGCCGTACCAGCCGATCAACTGGACGCCGATGTGGAGGCTTTGGCAGCGCATATGGCATCGGTGCCGGTCAACCAGCTGATGATGCAGAAATTGGTGATCAATCAGGCCATAGAGGCTATGGGTCTTGCCAACACCCAACGCCTGGCCACACTGTTTGACGGCATCACGCGACACTCTCCAGAAGGCCTCAACTTCAAGAAACGGGCCGAAGCGGTTGGCTGGAAACAGGCGGTCGATGAGCGCGACCGCGGGACCTATGACTGGACGGATGACCGGCCGATCAATGCAACCCAGTAGTTTTGGACAATGAGGTTTGAGTTTCCATGAAGATCATCAATGCCAATGGCGCGCACATCCCGGCGATCGGGTTCGGCACGTGGACGCTGAGAGGTGAGGAGGCGACACGCCTGGTGGCCCATGCACTTGACAGCGGCTACCGGCATATCGACACGGCGACGATGTATGACAACGAAGCCGCGGTCGGGGCAGGATTGCGAGCTTCAGGCGTCTCCCGTGATTCTATTTTCCTGACGACCAAGGTTTGGTACACTGACATCGATGACGGTGATCTGCAGCGTTCGGCAGAATCAAGCGTGAAACAGCTTGGCGTCGATGCCGTCGATCTGTTGCTGATCCACTGGCCGTCAACGTCAATCCCGCTGGCCCGTTCGTTCAAGGCGCTCAACGAGGTTCGCGACCGGGGTCTTGCCCGGCACATCGGTGTCTCGAATTTTCCGGT
>JAEKFU010000210.1 GCA_016522385.1 Pseudomonadota bacterium | reverse complement strand
TGCCAGTTCATCGTCAGCAAGCCAAACCATCAGGACTGGAACCCCATTTACGCTATCGCTTCACCAGCAATTAGAGCTTCATAGTGCAGCCAGTGCAACATGAAAGGCAGCGCTCTCGCGTATGGCGGAGTCAAACGGCAATCGAATGGCGGGCATTGCCCTGGTTCAGGAATGCATCAAACTGCGCACAGATGTTGCGCACAAAGGGCTGGCCCTTTGCGGTGATCCGGAAGGTGCCGTTATCCCAGTCCACCAGTCCATCCTGGTCATTAAGCGCGTAGCTGTCCGCTATCGCAATCACCTCGTCGGCAGCTTCGCCGAATTTCTCCCGCACTGAATGAGTTGAAAGTGCGAAGTCGCAAATGAGGCGCTCAATGACGTGGGCGCGCAATTCGTCTTCGGGCTGGACCGCATAGCCGTTGACAACGGCAAGACCCTGATCGGCAATCCGTCTCTTGTATTCCGCGGTCGGCGTTGCGTTGTGCACATATCCCTGGCGTAACTTGCCGATCGCCGAGGCCCCGACGCCCAGCAAGACATCCGCCGGATCATCGGTATAGCCCTGGAAGTTGCGCCGCAGACTGCCGTTGTGCTTCGCCTTCGTGAGCGGGTCAGCCGGTAGCGCAAAGTGGTCCATGCCGATGCGTTCATATCCGCCTTCACATAGAAGGTTGCCCATCAGCTGCGACTGCTCAAACCGCTCACAGGCATCCGGCAGCGCTGTTTCATCGAGCATCGACTGATGCCGCTTCATCCACGGCACATGCGCGTAACCAAACAGCGCAATCCGGTCCGGCATCAATTCCAGCACTTGGCTGACGGTGGTCGCGACACTTGTGACCGTTTGATGGGGCAACCCATAAATGAGATCAATATTGATCTTTTTGATCCCCGCGCTGCGTAACTCGAGAATCACATCACGGGTCTCCTCAAAGGACTGTTCTCGGTTTATCGCCCGCTGCACCCCGACATCGAAGTCCTGCACACCAATGCTCGCTCGGGTGACGCCGGCAGCGGCGAGGGCATCGATCTTGTCTCGTTCCATGCCGCGCGGATCAATCTCGACGCTGAAGCCCGCCGATGGTGAAACATTGAACTGGCCGCGAATATGTGCCGCCAGATCGCAGATATCGTTAGGCGCCAAGATGGTCGGCGAACCCCCACCCCAATGGATGGTCTGCACGCGATCGCTCGACATGATGCAGGTTGCAATAGTCGCGATCTCGGCTCTGACGTAGGGTAGATAGTCGGCTACCGGCCGATACGATCGCGTGTGTTTTGTGTTGCACCCGCAGAACCAGCACAGGGTGTCGCAATAGGGAATGTGCACATAGAGCGAAAGAGACTGGGAGAAACCGATTTCTTTGAGCCAGGCCCGGTAGGTCGAACTATCGACGCCGTCATGGAAGTGCGGTGTCGTTGGATAGCTGGTGTAGCGTGGTGCGGGCTTGGCATGTTTTAGGATGAGAGCACCTTGCATGAGCGATCCGCAGCCTTTCAGTATTCGATTCCAATTTCACCGCCCACGCCACTGACTGATGATCGCTTGGGCTTAGCACGGCCCAGCGTTCGACACTGCCTTTTCCCATTGTTCGTTCGGCAGTACCGCAATTCAGATCGCGCCTATTCGAAACAGATTGAGTTCTGGCGAAACTCAATGCCTTGACTTGGATCAAATCCCGCCATCGTGATCACAATCGAAATTGGGCCCAGGGAATTCAGCCTGGTCGCGGAGCTGATCAGAGGCTGCAATCTGAGTGCGCTATTCTGTCGCCAGCCGACGGTTCTTGCGCCAGCCAAGGAAACCAAAAACACCAAGACCGCCGGCAAATAGGGGAAGCGCGGCCGGCAGTGGTACGGCAGTGACATAGATCTTCTTAATCTTGAAGTTGTCGTACTTACCCTTTGCGCCGATACCGAAAAGAGTGCCTTCCCAAAGTGAGTTGAAGACGTAGACGCCGCTGTTGGGAATATCGGTATTCCAACCGAAGTCGTTCAACAGGCCATTGCCATCCGAATCGTGAAAGAATCGAAAACGATCATTCCAGTCGACGTAAGAAAACACAATGTGGTGCAATCGAACTGTCTGATCAAAGTTGAACAGGAGTATGTCGTTGTTGTGATAACCATCTACCTGATGGCTGTCATAGTAGTGCGTCGTAGCCCCAAGCCCCCGACTGTATTGGCCGACATAACCACCCGTTGAGACATTGCCCGACGAATTGAAGATGCCGGCCGTAACCGTAACGCCAATTCCGTCATTGAAAAAATCATATGAGTCAGCAAGGCCAGCATAACCTCTGAAATCGATCGTCACGGCGCTTGCCGGACTTGTTGCAACCAACAACAACCACAGGCCAGCGGCACATGCTTTTCCGATTCAGCAATTTCAGGGTATCCCCGTCTGCTAGCTGCTCGTCGATCTCTTATTTGTCTACGCAACCAACCAGACAGGCACGAACGTGGCTCCTGTCGCCGAGTTGGTACGTTAGTTATACTTTAGTCTAAGAAGAGTCAATCGGATTGCGACCGATCATCGAAATTCCACCGATCAGCGGCCACGGGGATGATATCGTCTTTCTCATTTGACGACTTCGTCGATCTTAGAGAGTAGCTCAGGCGCTGCGTCAAGTTGGCGAACACCGCGCGCTTGATTTTCTTCAAACACATTACCTTCGCAACATTTGTTCAGTGAATTGATATCGGTCTTGGCCCAGAATTGGTCAAACATCGAATATGCTCAATCAAACTCTCGGCAAGGATCATCGGGGATCCCTCCAAACGGCGATGATTGTTTGAGTTCTGTGGGTTGTGCTCTTAAAGTACGCTGGAACAAAGAAGCGAAAAATCAGCTATTTCAGGGAGGCATATCATGACACCGGGAGTGTTCGAGTATCATCGCCCGAATAAGGTCGAGGACGTATTGGCGCTTCTCGCCGAGTTCGGTGATGACGGCAAAGTACTGGCCGGCGGTCATAGCCTGGTGCCGATGATGAAACTCCGCCTGGCCGAGCCGGCGCACATTATCGACATCAACGCCATTGCCAGCTTACGCGGCATTCGCGAGGAAGAAGGCATGATCGTGATCGGCGCAGCGACGACTCAGGCCGAGATCATGGGCTCAGACCTGCTGAATGAGAAGTGTCGGATTCTGCCCGACGCAGCAGCCCTGATTGCCGACCCTCAGGTGCGCAATTGCGGGACCATTGGCGGCAACTGCGCCAACGGTGATCCGGGCAATGACGATCCAGCAATCATGTTGGCGCTCAATGCAAGTTATACGCTCCAGAACCAGGCTGGACAGCGTCAGATTGCGGCACGGGAATTCTATGAAGCGGTCTACACCACGGCGCTGGCCGAAGACGAACTGTTGACCGAAATTCACGTCCCGGCGCCGGCCAAAGGCACCGGCATGTCCTATCAAAAAATCAAGCGCAAGGTCGGTGACTATGCCATCGCCGCCGCCGCAGTCACCTTGTCGATGTCGGCTGGCCAATGCACGGATGCAGCTGTCGCACTCACCAATGTCGGTGACACGGCCCTGCTGTCGCTGGAGGCTGCCGAGGCCATCAAAGGCAGCGCGGTTGACGCGCGTGCCATCGATCGAGCAGCAGATGCTGCGATGGCCGACTGTGAACCGGTCGAAGACATGCGGGGAACGGTCGAATATCGCACGGCAATGGTCGGAGAGATGACCCGCCGTGCCATTGCCGAAGCCTTGAGCCGCGTGGCGGGGAGTTGAACCATGCCTTCCAAGAAGATTTCACTGACCATCAACGGCGAAGCAGTCGAAGCAGACGTTGAAGCACGTATGCTTCTCATCCATTTCCTGCGCGAGCAACTCAACATCACTGGCCCGCACATTGGCTGCGAAACGAGCCACTGTGGAGCCTGCACCGTCGATCTCGACGGCAAGTCGGTCAAAGCCTGCACAATATTCGCGGTGCAGGCCGACGGTGGCGAACTGCTGACGGTCGAGGGTCTCGCCAATGGCGCAGAGCTGCACCCGCTGCAGGAAGGTTTCTTCCAATGCCACGGCCTGCAGTGCAGCTTCTGTACACCGGGTATGCTGACGCGGGCCTATCGTCTTTTGCAGGACAACCCGAACCCAAGCGATGAAGAAATCCGCATGGGGCTGTCGGGCAACCTGTGCCGTTGCACCGGATACCAGAATATCGTCAAGGCGGTCAGATATGCCGCCGACAAGATCAATCAGGCCGAGGGAGCCAACTGATGAGCGATGCACCAGAATTGACCCTTGAGGAACGTGAGGCAACGATCGGCGGCATCGGTACTGCCCGCAAGCGCAAAGAGGACGCCCGTTTCATTCGCGGCAAAGGCAACTATGTCGACGACATCAAACTACCCGGCATGTTGCATGGCGATTTCGTGCGCAGCTCGCACGCCCATGCCCTGATCAAGTCCATCGACACCGAAGAGGCGCTGAAGGTGGACGGTGTGCTTGCCGTCATCACCGCCAAAGACCTCGAACCGCTGAGTCTGCACTGGATGCCGACCCTGGCCGGCGACATGGCCGCCGTTCTCGCCGACAAGAAGGTGCATTTCCAGAATCAGGAAGTTGCCTTCGTGGTCGCCGCGGATCGCTACGCGGCAGCTGACGGCGTGCAACGGGTCGATGTCGAGTACGAGGAACTACCGCCGCTCATCGATCCCAAGCGAGCCCTTGACGACGACGCCCCGGTCATCCGCGACGACGTCGCTGAAAATGACGAAGTCGGACAGGGCAGTCGGCATCACCCGAACCATATCTTCGAATGGAAGGTTGGTGACAAGGAAGCGACCGATGCGGCCTTCGAGACGGCCGACATCAGGATTCGCGAAGAGATTGCCTATCCGCGCTGCCATCCTTCGCCGCTCGAGACCTGCGGTTGCGTTGCTTCGATGGACGCCGTCAACGGCAAACTCACCGTCTATGGCACCTTCCAGGCACCACACGTGGTGCGCACGGTAGTCTCACTGATCACCGGTCTGGCAGAAAGCAACATTCGTATCGTCTCACCAGACATCGGCGGCGGTTTCGGCAACAAGGTCGGCGCCTATCCGGGATACGTGTGCGCCGCCGCCGCCTCGATTGTCACCGGCCATCCGGTCAAGTGGATCGAGAGCCGGATCGACAATCTGTCGACCACCGCCTTTGCCCGCGATTATCATATGACCGGCGAGTTGGCAGCCGACAAGGACGGCAAGATCCTGGCCGTCCGGGCCAACGTCATTGCCGATCATGGCGCCTTCAACACCCACGCCCAACCGATGAAATGGCCGGCCGGTCTCTTCAACATCGTCACCGGCAGCTACAACATTCCGGTCGGCCATGTTGAGGTCAACGGCGTCTTCACGAACAAGGCGCCCGGCGGTGTCGCCTATCGCTGCTCGTTCCGGGTCACCGAGGCAGCTTATCTTATCGAACGGCTGGTCGATATCCTTGCGCAGAAGACAGGCATAGACAAAGCCGAGATCCGATTGCGCAACTTCGTTCAGCCGGAACAATTCCCCTACAGCTCATGCCTGGGATGGGAATACGATTCAGGCGACTATCCAACGGCCCTGCAAACCGCCATGCAGGCGGTCGACTATGCGGGCTTGCGTAAAGAGCAGGCCGAAAAGCGCGATAAGGGCGAACTGATGGGCATTGGCATCTCCACATTCACCGAAATCGTCGGCGCCGGTCCGGTGCGCAACTGCGATATCGTGGGGCTGGGAATGTTTGATTCCTGCGAGATCCGGGTGCATCCGACTGGCAGCGTGATCGCGCGCCTTGGCACCAAGTCGCAAGGTCAGGGCCATGAGACCACCTTTGCGCAGATTATTGCAACCGAACTCGGCATACCGTCAGACGACATCACCATTGAGGAAGGTGACACGGACACCGCGCCTTATGGTCTTGGCACCTACGGCTCACGCTCAACGCCGGTTGCAGGCGCCGCCACGGCTCGGGCTGCCCGCAAGATCAAGGACAAGGCCAAGAAAATTGCCGCCCACGTACTCGAGGCAAGCGAGGATGACTTGGAATGGGAGGTCGATCGGTTCAGGGTTGCCGGCTCGGATATCTCGATGAAGATGAAGGACATCGCCATGGCGGCCTATTCGAACGTGCCCGACGGCCTGGAGCACGGGCTTGAAACAACCGACTACTACAATCCGCCAAACTTTACCTATCCGTTCGGTGCCTACATCTGCGTGGTCGATATCGACCGGTTTACTGGTGATGTGAAGGTTCGCCGCTTCTATGCTCTTGACGACTGCGGCACCCGGATTAACCCGATGGTGATCGACGGCCAAATTCACGGTGGCCTGGCCGAGGCCTATGGCATCGCCATGGGACAGGAGATTTCATATGACGAAACCGGCAACGTTCTCGGCGCCAGCCTGATGGACTATTTTCTGCCGACTTCGGTCGAAACGCCCGAGTGGGAAACCGACTTTACCGTAACCCCCTGCCCGCATCATCCGATTGGCGCCAAGGGCATCGGGGAATCACCGAATGTTGGCGGCGTCCCGGCATTCACCAACGCCATCGTCGACGCTTTCGCGCACCACGGTGTCACTCACATGCCGATGCCGCATACGCAGGCCAAGGTCTGGCAAACATTGAACGAACTGGGCCTCAACAAATAGGGATTTCGGGCGAAGGACAGATGTCCGGCCAACCGGATGACATAATCGATTGCATGGCGCGTATGAAAGGTGACCAACAACCTTTCGCGGTCGCCACCGTCGTACATGTGCATGGCGGCGCTTCTGCGCGCGAAGGCGCAAAAGCAGTCATTCGCGGTGACGGCACGGTTGTCGGATGGGTCGGCGGCGGATGCACCCTCGCTGCTGTGAAAAAGTCTGCAGCGCGCGCATTGATCGACGGTCGCACCCGATTCATTAGGGTGCGCCCGAAGGATGGCGCGATGGCCGAGATCGGCGCCCAACAACGAACCGAGGACTTCGACAGCCACTGCCCGACCGGCGGCACCATTGAAATCTTCATTGAGCCCGTTCTGCCACGCGCTTCTCTAATTGTCGCTGGCGCATCTCTGGTGGCGCAGGCAGTTTCGGATATCGGTAAGCGGCTTGGCTTTGCCGTCACGGTTGCCGCATTGCCTGAAGATTTGGCGTCGTTCTCCAGTGTCGATCATCCGATCGAAGGTTTCGATCCCGAACAGGCAATTCGAGCTGCTTCCAGTTTCGTGGTTGTTGCCACGCAAGGAAAACGCGACAAGGACGCCCTGAGGTTCGCCATTGCCACCGGATCCAGCTATATCGCGTTCGTCGCGAGCCGCAAGAAGGCTGCAAAACTCAAACAGGATCTTTGCGATGAAGGCAGCGACCCAGCGGCTGTTGCGCGCATCCGTTCGCCTGCCGGTGCCGATATCGGCGCCGTGACACCCGAGGAAATCGCTTTGTCAATTCTTGCAGATATTGTGCGGGAGTTGAGGCTCGGCGCGCTCAAAGATGATGGGAAAAGCCCGTCTCATTTGGTGCCAGACCTTGGTGAGATGGTGGCTGCCCCGGGCGATATGGTTCCGAATGACAATACGGAGAACGCCTAGAGCCTTTCATAGTAAAATCATAGGGTTCCCTTAGGGTCAGGACCCTAGAGGGTGTCTTTCTCATATGGAACCGTTTGAGAAAGACGCCCTCTAGAGCGTTTCATGTTGATTTGGAATCAATTCTGCAGCCCACCCAGGGGCTAGCCCTTCGGGACGGGCGATTTTCCGGCAAATCCGGCGCATTGCTCCTTGCCCGTATCCAGATACGGCCTGCGGAACAATACTTGACCTTG
>JAEKFU010000150.1 GCA_016522385.1 Pseudomonadota bacterium | reverse complement strand
ACGCGAGGCGGGCGCGCGGGCGCTGTTGAATCTCGGTCACACATTCGGTCATGCGCTCGAAGCGGCGACCGGCTATTGCAACCGTATGTTGCATGGCGAAGGCGTCGCGATCGGCATGGCAATGGCGTTCCGGTTTTCCGAGCAATTGGGTTTGTGTCCAGATGGCACAGCAAATCGGGTCACGACACACCTTGAGGGCGTGAAGCTACCGGTCCGCCCGACTGACATTCCCGGCGAACTGCCCGATGCCGCAACGCTTCTCGACATCATGCACCAAGATAAGAAAGCCCAGGGCGGCAAGCTGACATTCATCCTCGCCCGTGACATCGGCAATGCTTTCATTTCGCGCGATGTCGACCAATCCGCTGTGTTAGAATTTCTGCGCTTGGAACTTCAGGCAACATGACAACCACTTTAGGCATTACGATCGGCGCTGTGATCGGTCTAGTTGCGCTATCGGCGTTCTTTTCAGGCTCCGAGACCGCATTGACCGCCTCTTCGCGGGCACGCATGCACGAATTGGAGCGTCGCGGCAATCGACGGGCAGCTATTGTCCAACGTTTGCTTGCCATGCCCGAACGGCTCCTCGGAGCCATCCTGCTCGGCAACAATCTTGTCAACATTCTGGCTTCGGCGCTCGCCACCAGCGTGTTCGTCGAGCTGTTCGGAAACTCGGGCGTAGTTTTTGCCACCCTGGTTATGACCGCCCTGGTGCTGGTCTTCGGTGAAGTGATGCCAAAGACCTACGCTATTGTCCACACCGACCGGTTTTCGTTGTTTGTTGGCCCCATCATCCGCGTTTTAGTCGCCGTGCTGGCGCCCATCGTCATGGGCGTCCAGTTCATTGTTAAGACTGTCATGAAACTGTTCGGCGTCGACATATCCAAAGCTACCAATATCTTGAGTGCCCATGACGAATTGCGCGGTGCTATCGATTTGCATCACCGCGAAGGTGCCGTGATCAAGCATGATCGCGATATGCTTGGCGGGATTCTCGATTTACATGAGTTGGAATTGTCAGATGTCATGGTTCACCGCACCAAGATGCATATGATTGATGCAAGCCTGCCGGCCGCCGATATCATTGCCGATATGTTGAGAAGCGGTCACACGCGCATTCCGATCTGGCTGGACGATCCTGACAACATCACCGGCATACTGCACGCCAAGGATCTGCTGGCGGCACTTCAGGCCAATGCCGGTGATGCAACAAAGATCGATGTAGCCGAGATAGCGTCAGCGCCCTGGTTCGTGCCCGACACGACACCGGCCGCCGACCAGTTGAACGCGTTCCTGCGGCGCAAGACCCACTTTGCCATCACCATCGATGAGTATGGAGAAGTGATGGGGCTCGTCACCCTGGAAGACATCCTGGAGGAAATCGTAGGCGAAATTGCCGACGAGCATGATACTGAAGTCACCGGCGTCAAACGTGAAGCATCTGGCGCGTTCGTCATCGAAGGGACCACCCCGATCCGCGATCTCAACCGGCAATATGACTGGGACCTGCCGGACGAAGAAGCAACCACGATCGCCGGGCTGGTCATTCACGAAGCACAGATCATACCGGAAGTAAATCAGGCGTTCACATTTCACGGTTTCCGTTTTGAGGTTCTCGGCAAGCGTCACAATCAGCTAACCTCAGTCAAAGTCACGCCGCTAACGCCATCCCGCGGCAGGATGTAGTCACGCTCTAGGGTTTGTTGAGATTCAGGTTGCGGCGTTGGCCGAAATCGACAGCGCATGGACGCGTTCGGCAAGTTCCTCCGCCAGAACCTGATTTATTAGCCGATGTTGTTCGATGCGCGACTTGCCCTGAAAGGCCTCCGAAACGATGACGACCTTGAAATGAGTTTCGCCTTCCGGTCGCGCACCGACATGTCCGGCATGTTTGTGAGACTCATCAATTACGTTCAGCTCTGCTGGCGAGAAGGCTTCTGTTAACTTCTGCGTGATTCGCTGTCCGATCTGACCCAATGACATGTTTTGCCACCCTTTGATGAGTGTATGATGTTAACCTGTTCTCACGATTGCCAAGTGGCTTGGCCGGCATTTCGCAAAGCGCGCCTTGTTGAAGCCATCAGGCAACGCCATAATGGACGGTAATGAAACTGGAATCAAAATACTTTGACCGGATCAGGGTCAAACCGGAAGAAGACCGGTTGCTGCGCGACCGCGTTCCGACCTGCGAATGGCCAGGTTGCAACGGTTTGGGCAAGCATCCGGCGCCAAAAGGTCGCGACTCTGAAGGCGACTACCACTATTTTTGCGTCGACCATGTGCGTCAGTACAACAAGCAGTACAATTATTTCTCTGGGATGCAGGACCCCGAGATCGAAGATTGGCAGAAGGAGGCTGAAACCGGCCATCGCCCGACCTGGCGGCTCGGCCAGAACTCCTGGGCCGCCCATAACGGAGGCCGTTTCAGGACCGGCAAGGCCTCTGCTAGTGAAGATTTGCGCGACCCATTTGATCTGCTGAACGAAAAAGCCAGCACCAGACACCGACAACGGCCAAGCCGTGCACCGCGTAATGCAGAGTTAAAAGCATTGTACACGCTCGGCCTTGACGAGACCGCCACATCCGCAAAAGTCAAACTTCAATACAAGACGCTGGTCAAACGGTTACATCCTGACGCCAATGGCGGCAGTCGGGCCAATGAGGACAAGTTACGCGAGATCATTCAGGCTTACGACTATTTGCGCAAAGCCGGCTATCGCTGAGGTTATTGATTAGGGTCTGTTACCCCGCTCAAGTAACTCAAATGTACGCTCGCGTCGGGTGGTTTGGCGTTGTTGCCGGCTGACGGCGACTTAATATTGGGAATTCTGCAATTGCGGCAATTCGCCCGCGCAAGTTTGTCTCAGTTGGCGAAATTTGCGTGATATGGTCACCAAGTACCCTTTGATTCTGCATGCCGTGCTTGCGATGACTGGTCTCAGGGATTAGAACCACGTGGCGCTCGCAATGCGCAGGGACTTTTGGCAACAGTCTGGCCAGTCCCTCTAATTCAGCAACAGAAGTTTGCAATATGGATGCGATAACAAACGCAGAAATTCCGGGTTTGCCCGACACAACGGTTTCGGTCCAGAAGGTCTTCGGGATCGAAAGCAACATGCAGGTGCCGGCCTACAAAGAGGCCGCCGAGCATGTCCCGGATTTCGATGAAGACTACCTCTTCAATCGTGAGACAACGCTGGCTATCCTTGCTGGATTTGCCTACAACCGCCGCGTCATCATCACCGGTTATCATGGTACCGGCAAGTCGACGCACATTGAACAAGTTGCCGCCCGACTCAACTGGCCCTGCGCGCGGATCAATCTGGACAGTCATATTAGCCGGATCGATCTGGTCGGCAAGGACGCCATTGTGCTGCGCGACGACAAACAGGTCACGGAGTTCCGCGAAGGCATTCTGCCCTGGGCGATCCAAAACAATGTCGCATTGACCTTCGATGAATATGATGCCGGGCGCCCGGATGTCATGTTTGTCATTCAGCGTGTTCTGGAAGTCGCCGGTAAGCTGACCTTACTTGACCAAAATCGCGTGATCCGACCGCATCCCGCGTTCCGATTGTTCGCGACCGCGAATACGGTCGGTCTGGGCGATACAACGGGTCTTTATCACGGCACCCAACAGATCAACCAGGGTCAAATGGACCGCTGGTCGATCGTCGTCGGCCTCAACTACTTGCCGCACGCCCAGGAGCAGGAGATTGTACTGGCCAAATGCAAGTCTTACGACAGCGAAGACGGCCGCAAGACGATTTCCAACATGGTGCGCGTTGCGGATCTGACGCGAAATGCGTTTATGAACGGGGACCTGTCTACGGTCATGAGCCCGCGCACCGTGATAACCTGGGCAGAGAACGCGGAGATATTTGACGATATCGCCTTTGGCTTTCGCGTAAGTTTCCTCAACAAATGCGACGAACTGGAACGTGGTCTGGTAGCAGAGTTCTATCAGCGCTGTTTTGGCGAGGATTTACCGGAATCCACGGCACATGTTGCTATTTCGTGACCTGACGGATGGCTGCGAACAAGCAAGACGCATTGGCTGACTTCCAGCAGGCGCTGTCACAGTGCATGAAGACCATTGCCGACGAGCCTGAGCTCAATGTGATCTTTGGCGGTGACACGCCAGATCTAAGTGGAACGCGGGCGCGCTTACCGCAGATCGATCGCGACTTACCGGCAGCCGAAGTCTCCGTGACACGCGGGCAAGCGGACGCAATGGCGCTACGCCTGGCCAATCATGATCTCACGGTTCACGCCCGATATCGCCCGCAAGGCAAGATGGCCCGCGCCGTCTATGAGGCCGTTGAGCAGGCCCGATGCGAGTCCATCGGTGCCCTTGCCATGCCCGGAGTCGCCCGGAATCTCGATGCAATGCTCACCGAGCGCTACGACAACCGTCCCGAAGTCTCTGACAAGAATGATGACGGATCAGCACTTGAAGACGCTCTGTCGTTGATCGTGCGTGAACGCCTCACCGGAGAACGTCCACCGTCATCCTCGAAGTCGCTTGTCGATCTGTGGCGCCCGTGGGTTGAAGAAAAGGCAGAAGGGCAGCTCGGCGGCCTCACCCATGTAATCAACGACCAGATTGCATTCTCCCGCCTGTCGCGTGATCTCATCGCCGCCTTGGATATGGCCGACGAACTGGGCGACGATCCCGACGAAACCGAAGACACAAATGAGGATGACCAAGAATCCGAACAGGGTCAGTCCGATGAGAACCAGGAAGGCGAGCAGGAGCAAAGCACGACAGCTGAAGAGTTGATGGACGCCGACGGTGAGAGCGACGACAGCATGCAGGATAGTGCCGAGATCGATTTCGATCAGATGCCGCCCGAAATGGACGATGACGACAGCACTGAGGGCGAAGAACCCTGGCGACCACAATTACCGTTTTCCTCACTGACCAATGACGATTTCTACAAGGTCTACACCAACCGGTTCGACGAAATGATCGCCGCCGAAGATCTCTGCGACAGCGAAGAACTGGCCCGCTTGCGCAGTTATCTTGACAAGCAGCTGTCCAACCTGCAGGGAGTCGTCGCCCGCCTGGCAAACCGCCTGCAACGCCGCTTGATGGCACAGCAAAACCGTTCGTGGGATTTCGATCTCGAGGAAGGCATCCTCGATGCCGCCCGCCTATCGCGGGTTGTCACGGACCCGTTGCACCCGCTGTCCTTCAAGGTCGAACAGGATACTGATTTCCGCGACACGGTCGTTACACTGTTGCTCGACAATTCAGGCTCCATGCGCGGCCGGCCGATCACCGTCGCGGCAACCTGCGCCGATATTCTGGCGCGCACGCTAGAGAGGTGCGGTGTCAAGGTGGAGATCCTCGGGTTTACCACCCGAGCCTGGAAGGGCGGGCAAGCCCGCGAGAACTGGCTGGCCGAGGGCAAGCCTGCAAATCCGGGTCGGCTCAACGATTTGCGCCATATCATTTATAAGTCGGCCGATATGCCCTGGCGCCGCGCGCGTCGCAATCTCGGGCTAATGATGCGCGAAGGATTGTTGAAGGAGAACATTGACGGCGAAGCACTGATCTGGGCCCACAATCGCCTACTCGCACGATCCGAACAACGCCGCATACTTATGGTCATTTCCGATGGTGCACCGGTCGATGACTCGACCCTTTCAGTTAACTCGGGCAACTATCTGGAACGCCACCTGCGGCAGGTAATCATGGATATCGAAAACCGTTCTCCGGTCGAACTGATTGCCATCGGTATCGGCCACGATGTCACCCGCTATTACCGGCGGGCTGTAACGATTATAGACGCCGAAGAACTGGGCGGTGCGATGACTGAGAAACTTGCCGAACTGTTCGAAGAAAAGTCAAACATTGCTGCTCCAAGCAGATCACGCGGGATGCGTCGCGCAGGTTGATGCACGAACTGTCTGCCACCGCCCTCCTTGTCGCTGCCCAATTGGCAATTACTAGCACTGTAGCCGCGCCGGCCCGCACACAACAGGCAAATAGGGGCCGCATCAGTTTTGGCAAGTTGTCATGCCGCGGCGGTCTTGCCCTTTCCAGCCCGGATTGGCGACTCGTCGGATTTTCAGGCCTTTAGAGCGTTTCTTTCTCATGTGGAATCATTTGACCGCGTTTCTGCGTCTGCTGGCTAGGCATGCTTCGCGCCGTGGTCTGGTTGACCACAAGCGGGGCATAACGACGTCCAGCGGGCGCAGAAACACGGCCTTCGGTGGCCCAAATCCGGCCATCGGACGTCGTTACGGAACTTGCCCGATGACCCACATCGCGCTGCGTTCCGTAACTAGCCGAGTGACCGG
>JAEKFU010000114.1 GCA_016522385.1 Pseudomonadota bacterium | reverse complement strand
AAACTGAGCATCGTGTGGGCAATGGCATCGCCCATCCAATAGACGGCGATCAGGTCGAGCGTATCGAGCTGTCGCAGGTCAACCGTCTTGTCATATCGCTGCGCAGTGTAGTCGTCTTCGCTGCGATATATGAAGTTGCGGATATTGCGCAGGGTGACGACATCACCGTTGATCTCGGGCGATGCGAGGACCGCCACATCACGCGGCCAGGCGCGATCATTGCTTGGTTCGATGGTTGACCACCAGGCCAGCAATGCCACAACAGAAACGACCAGCGGCAAGAGAGGCAGGACGACCCGCTCTTGATAGTGGGCGGCCAACAGGCCGCCTAGGCCAAATGCTATAAAGACGACGGCAAGCGCAATTCGAACCCCGTCCGGAGCCGGGACAGTAAACCAGATCGCCAGCGCTCCCCAAAGGGATATTCCAATTACCAGGAGCCCGATCACCACAAGCCCCAGCAACCGGAACAACTTCCTTAGCAAGTCCCTGCCCTCGCTTGCCTAATCTTAACCCGGGAGACCGCGTAGCAAATGAACTACGCCTCCAGGAGCCAACCTACATGATGTAGCCGACCATGTTCGTAATGTTGTGCAAAAGCATGACGCCGAACACACTTTGTCGCAAAATGGTAATTCGATCTCATCTTTCTTAGGATAGTTAGACTGATGAATGCTTCTGATAGGGGTAGTGCAAAGAGTCAGACGCAATCTGCGCGGTAATGTCTCAAGGCCACTCTGGGTCAAGCTGGAAGCAAGTTGCTTTAAAGGCGTTCGACGCGATAGACTAGACTTGCCCATCGAGACTTTTGGTTGCGATCCTTTGAGGGGAGATCAGCAAGCTTTTTATCCCGGAAATACGACTATGGTGCTCGGTCGGCAATAATCGGCAGACCCGTTGAAACGCCAAGCGAGATACGAAACACGCAAGTGGAGAATACCGACTATGCACATTTCATCGATATGCACCTTGGCTCTGGCGCTTTTGGCGGCACTTGCGGTTGCCGGGTGCGAGCAGGAACAGCCCGACGTCGTCCCGCAAATCCGGGCAATCAAGACCTATACGGTCACCGAGGTCGCGTCAGGTCAGACCCGCAAATTCGCTGGACAGGTATATGCAACGGACTCTTCGACCCTAAGCTTCCATGTCAGCGGTAACGTTAAGGAAATGCGAGTCAGCCAGGGCGACCGGGTCGAGAAGGACCAAGTGGTCGCCGTCCTTGACAAGCAGCCCTACGAGCTCAGCGTCGAGGCGGCGCAGGCTGATCTTCACAAAGCGCGCGCCGGGTTGGCGCAATCGCAACAGGAATACACACGCAAAGAGGAACTTTTCAGGAAGGGCTGGGTTGCAGCAGCCCGGCTCGACCGCGTTCGACGGTCGCGCGATTCGTCGCTCAGCCAGGTCGAATTCGCCACCTCCAAGCTCAACCTCGCTAAACGCGATCTCCGGCTGACGGAGCTCCGCGCGCCCTACAGTGGTGGGATCTCGCAAAAGCATATCGATGCCTTCGTCGAGGTGAAGTCAGGACAGCCGGTCTACGACATCGAAGCCGCCGGCGCACTCGAGGTGCGTTTCGACATACCTGAGACGATCATCTCCCGCATCACGCTCGGCATGCCGGTGACAGTCAAGTTCCCGACCGGAGGGGTCAGCGTTCTGCGCGCGCGCATAACTGAAATTGGTTCGACCGCCGGCACGGCGAACGCCTTTCCCGTCAAGGCCGGCCTTGATGATCCGCCGGCCGAGATACGCTCTGGCATGACAGCCGAGGCCACGATCCTTATGAAGGATGAAGGGTCGGAGTCCGGTTTTCTGGTACCGCTAGCGGCCATTGCACCTGGCGAAAGTACGGGACAGGGTTATGCCTTCATCTATGACGCAGAGACTGAGACGGTGAAAAAAACCATGGTGAAGGGCAAGGGCTCCACCGACAACTTTGTCCACGTTAGTGAAGGCATCGAGGTTGGCGACATAGTCGCCGCGGCCGGCGTGACCTTCCTGAGCGATGGTCAGAAGGTCAAGCTGATGCAACAGGCGTCCCCTAGCGCACCGGCGGCCACGCAATGATCGGATACGGGAGCGGCACATGAAAGGCATCACCGCGTTCGCGCTCGAGAAAGACCGGGTGACACTCCTGTTTTTGCTGATCATGGCCGTCGCCGGCTTTTTCTCCTATTTGACCTATCCCAAGCAGGAGGATCCCTCGATCCAAATTCGCGAGGCGCTGGTCTGGGCATATTTCCCTGGGATGGCGCCGCAACGGGTTGAAGATCTGATTACGCGCAAACTTGAAGAGCAGATTCGACTGCTCGGCGATGTCGACTACATCGAGTCCGATTCCAAGCGCGGCATGTCTTTCATGCATGTCATTGCCCGCGATGAGGTGCCGGTGTTGAAGACGGTGTGGCGGGACCTGCGCGACAAGCTCATCGATGTCGCACCAAGCCTTCCCCAGGGCACGATCGGCCCTTTCGTAAATGATGAGTTCGGCCTGACCGCTGTGGCCACCATCGCATTGTGGGCCGAAGGGTTCTCGCTCGCTGATATGCGCATCGTCGCGCGCGACCTGCGCAACAAGCTCTACGCGCTCAAGGGCATCCGACGGGTCGAGCTTTTTGGTGCTCAGGATCAGCGGGTCTTCCTTGAGCTGTCGAACGCCAAGCTTGCCGAATTCGGCATTAGCCCCGGTGTGGTGGTTCAGACCCTACAGCAGCAAAACATCATTCTGCCCGGTGGTCAAATCGACGTGAGGGGGCAGAATATCGTCATCGAACCGACCGGCGATTTCGACAGCGTCAGTGAGATCGAAGACGTCATCATTACGGTTCCCGGCACCCAGCGTGTCACACCGCTGCGCGATCTCGCAACGGTCACGCGCGGCTACGTCGATCCACCAAACCAGCCGGTCTACTACAACGGTCGCCCGGCAATTGTTTTGAGCGTCTCCATCCTCGAGGGTGCAGGTGTTAACGCGGTTGAGTTCGGCGAGCGCCTGACCCGGAAAGTAAAACAGATCGAACAAACCCTGCCAATTGGCTATGCCCTCGATTATGCGACCTATCAGCCACCCCTGATCGCGGCGGCCGTTCAAGGTGCAGTGACCAATCTGTTGCAGACGCTGGTGATCGTCCTTGTGGTTGTGGTTCTCTTCCTTGGTGTCCGTACCGGCCTCATCGTCGGCTCTTTCGTGCCCATGACCATGCTAATGAGCATGACCATCATGCGCGGGATGGACATTGAGCTGCAGCGCATGTCGATCGCCGCGCTGATCATCTCGCTTGGCATGCTGGTCGACAATGGAATCGTGATTGCCGAAGACATCCGCACCCGGCTGCAAAACGGCGAAGACCGTCGACAAGCGGCCCTTGCTTCCGGGCGCATGTTGGCCATACCCCTGCTTACTTCGACACTGACCACGATTTTAGCCTTCGCCCCGATACCGCTCGCCATAGGCGGGGCCGGCGAATACACCACCTCGCTCGGCCAGGTGTTGATCATCACGCTGCTATCATCCTGGTTTTTGTCGATGCTTATGACGCCGCTGATATGCGTGTGGTTCATGAAGATCAAACCGAGGGAGCCACAAGCTGAAGGCCAGGCCGCCGATCCCTATGCCGGATCTTTCTATCGCATTTACCGGACGATGCTCCAGGCCATGTTGCGCGCGCGGCTGTTTGTGGTGGCCGGTACGGTCGCTGCCTTCGTTGCAGCAATTTTTGCGTCGCAAACGATCGTCAAGGAATTCTTTCCGGCTGGCGACCGCAACCAGTATTTGGTCTATATCGATCTGCCGGCCGGCAGTCGCAGCGACAAGACTGCCGGGGTTGCTCTCAAGCTCAGCGACTGGCTGCAGGACAAGACCGTCAACCCAGAGGTCACCGGCACGATTGCCTATGTCGGAGGCGGCGGTCCACGCTTTTTCCTGTCCCTGGCACCCATCGATGCTGATCCCCACCTGGCTTTTTTGATTGTCAATACGGAGAACTCCGACCAGGTACCTGCGATGGTCGAGCGGACGCGCAAATTTGCTCTGAGTAACTTGCCCGAGGCTTTCACGCGCGTGAAGGCGATGTGGCTCGGTTCAACCGAAACCGGACTGTTCGAGCTTCGGCTAAGCGGACCGGCATTCGATGTTCTAAGTCAAAAAGCCGGGTCGCTGATGCAGAGCCTGCGCGAAGTACCCGGAATCGTAGACGTCAGGCAGGACTGGGAGAATCGCGTTATCAGAATTAGTGTGAAGGTCGATCAGGCGCGCGCCCGACGCGCCGGCGTCACTTCGCGGGACGTGGCAAATTCACTCAATGCTCTCATCAGCGGCGCGGAGATCACGCAGTACCGCGAAGGAGACGAAGCCATTCCCGTAATTCTGCGGGGCACGCAAGCCGAGCGGACGAACCTCGCGGGTGTCCGGAGCCTGAACATCTATTCGAGGACCCGTGGTACGAGCGTGCCGCTGGATCAGATTGCCGACATAAACGGAGATTGGGATTTCTACCGGATCAAACGGCGCGGTCAAGAGCGAACGGTGACGATCAGCGCCAAGCATCCGGTTTTCAAGGCCGACCAGATC
>JAEKFU010000110.1 GCA_016522385.1 Pseudomonadota bacterium | reverse complement strand
ATCGTGCCTGGATTGGAGGCATTCGCCCGGATCATGACATCACAGCGCTGCTCGACAATCTGGAGTACGCCTATCATCGGGCCAAAGTCGTGGTTCTGGAAGAGGAACTGGCGGCGGCGGGTGAGACCTTCGAAGCACCGCAATCAGGCGCCGATCGGCAACGACGGGATGATCCTGACCGGGCTTACAAGATCCTGGTGGCCGATCTCATCGGGTTAAAATTCGATGCGCAGGGACAACCCGATCACAGCGAGGTACGGGCCCATATCGAGGCCAAAGGCGGTGTTTTTCATGAAGGGCCGATTGGCGATGTGGATAAGTTGACCAAAGGCAAGCTGCACTTCTTCTACCAGCCGGACCTCAGCCGGACCGAGGAGCTTCTGCCGCAGACCAACAAAGGCCAATATGATGCGGTTATCGTGGCGGCGACTTTCCTGCCGGAAAAATCGGTGTTCCATGAAGGTGGCGTACGGATCGGCGCCGGCACCGGCAATATGGGGTCTGCTTCGTGGGGTGGCGGCAATGGCACCGGTGGCGTGGCGCCTTTGATGAACACGCCGAGCTTCAACAGCCGGGCCACAGCGCAGATGGTTTTCAAGGCGCTGCTGAAAGTGGCGCCGGATCTGCCATGCGACGTGCTTCATGAGCGGGTGATCGCCAATGATTTCGATACCGGAAAGAATTTATGTGAGTTTCCTACAGAGAAACTCGAACAAAAGAAGCTTGCTGTAATCGGTTACGGCAATATAGGCCGTGAAGTCGCCAAGATTGCCAAGGCTTTCGGTATGCGGGTGGCGATTTATGCCCGTCAACGGCATCAGAAATGGATTGAATCGGAGGGTTTCGAATATGCCGCTACGCCGCAAGAGGCCGCCACCGGCGCCGATTTTATCAGTCCGCACACGGGCCTGGGCCCGTTAAATGCCGAAACCGGCAAATTCGCCAATGCCAATCTCATCGATTCATCGGTTCTTGATGTGCTCAATGATGGTGCCGTGGTGATTAACTATGACCGTGGTGAGATCGTCGATGCAGCAGGCCTCGACAAGGCCCTGGCGAGCGGCAAAGTGCGCTATGCGTGCATTGACGCAGACATCTTCAAAAACTCAGAAACCAGCGAACTATCCGGCCCAATGGTGCCTTATTTGGACGTCGAGGCGCGACACCGCGGCAAGTTGGAACTGCTGCCGCATGCGGCAGCCGACACCGAGCATTTGTCACGGGTCGAAGGGGCCAAGCAGGCGGTCGACCAGATCTTCGATGCCATTCAATACAAGTCCATTATGAACTTGAAGGGTGATCTTCCCTCCGGCTATACCGATGCCGGAGCCAAGACGGTCAACGGTGTCGGCAAGGCAACACGCAACAATCTGGTCGCGGCCATGTGCGATGATACCGCCGCGGACCGTTTGCGGGAACTGGCCGAGCAGATGGCGGCGATCTGGGGCGGGTTGACGGCGATTGACGATGCGGACCGCCGGGCGGCACTGGTTGAGACTTACGGCGCGCAGCTGGTTGAATGTTCCAACCGCTATGCGGCACTGATGGATGACCTAGGACTGCAGGGGCCTTACGGCTGAGCAATTCTGTCATGAGCCGGCATCAGCTGCGCAACGAAAGCCGACCATGTTCAGACCAATGACCGGGCGATTGCCGTGCCGATAGGCAGCGCGCAGGCAATAGGGGTCGTTACCCCAGCCACCGCCTTTGATGGCCCTCCATTCAGGTTTGCCTGGAAAGCTGCTGGCCGTCCACTCCCAAACATTTCCGGCCATATCGAGCACACCGAACGGTGATCGCCCGGCGGTGTAATGGCCGACAGGCGAAGTCCGCAGATAGCCATCCGCATCGTCGGCGCCGCAGCAGCGGATCTTGCCGGCATTAGCCTGGCGCATACCGGCAACGCCAAAGGCGACATTTCCCCAAGGATATCGCCTGCCGTCACTGCCGCGCGCGGCGTACTCCCATTCTGCGTCGGTTGGCAGACGCAGCCCGTGATGGCGCAAAACGCTTCTGCATCACGGGCTGAGACCTGCATCACGGGATGCTCATCGAGACCCGTAATGGACGATTGCGGCCCGTTCGGATGGCGCCAGTCGGCTCCCTTGACCAGACGCCAGCGGTTCCACCAGACGTAACCCTCGCCGCTGATTTCCGGGTCGGTCCGATGGCCAGTTGCGGAAACGAATGCAGCAAACTGAGCGTTGGTCACTTCCAGGCGCATGACACGGAATCCTTCGATCCGCCGACTTTCAACCACCTCGTTGTCATCACCATCGGCATCGCCCAATTGCGCGGTGCCCGACGGAATATCAACGAGGCCGAGGTCAGGCTCGGCGGCGACGGAACGGCAGACCAGAACCAACAAAGTCATCAGAACAGCAACCGACCGGGACGTCGCCATTGGATCCTCTGCAATTTTCGGGCAATTATGGCAGCAGCAATCCGACATGTCTGTGTGTAGCGCGCGTGCTCGCGGATTGTTGATGTCCGATGACGACATTATTTGGCACAATGAGGTTCGCATGACCCGTGATCGAAACAGAATCGACCGACGGCGGTTTCTGGCCGGAGCTGCAGGCCTTGGTCTCCTGCCAAACTTGAGCCCGGCCGCACAAGCTGCCACCCCTCGGCTGTCAAAGTCGGCTGCCGGCATAGAGCTGCCGGTGATCGGGATGGGCTCTTGGCTTACGTTTGACGTTGGTCGGAACCAAACACTGCGACACAAGCGTCGACAGGTTCTGGAAGCGTTCTTTGCGGCTGGTGGGGGGATGATCGATTCCTCGCCGATGTACGGAACCTCAGAAGAGGTCATTGGCGATGCTCTCGGCAAACTTCCGCCGCAACCGGGCCTGTTCTCGGCCACCAAGGTTTGGACGCTCTCAAAGTGGCTGGGTGTGCGTCAGATGAAGGCGTCGCAGAAACTGTGGGGGCTTGATGCATTCGATCTGATGCAAATCCACAATATGCTCGACTGGGAAACGCATCTTGAAACGCTCACGCAGTGGAAGGCGGAAAAGCGCATTCGCTTCATTGGAATTACCACCTCGCACGGGCGCCGCCATGCGGCGATGGAAAAGGCGCTTGCCAAAGAGCCTTTTGACTTCGTTCAGCTGACTTACAATATACGCGACCGGGAAGTTGAGAAGCGTTTGCTGCCGCTCGCAATGGAACGTGGCCTCGGTGTTATCGTCAATCGGCCGTTCCGCCGCGGTGGTCTGTTCGATCAGGTAGAGGGACACCCCCTGCCCGACTGGGCGACCGAATTCGATTGCGCGAACTGGGCACAGTTCTTCTTGAAGTTTGCCGTGTCACACCCGGCCGTCACTTGCGCAATTCCGGCAACCTCGCGGGTCGATCACATGCAAGAGAACATGGGCGCAGGCATCGGCCGCCTGCCCGACGCGGCACAGCGCAAGCGGATGATCGCACATTTTGACAGCCTTTAGAGCGCCACTGTCGGAGCAAGACGAATGGCTCTGTAGTCCGGCAAGGTGGACAAGGGCTTCGTCAGTTCAACAGCGGCCGAGGTAGCCACATGGCAATCTCGGGAAACGCAATGACCATGCCGAGGCCGATTAACTGCAGCATGACGAATGGAATGATGCCGGTGTAGATCTGCTGGATCTTCACCACCTTGGGCGACACCGCCTTCATATAGAACAGTGCAAAGCCAAAGGGCGGCGTCAGAAAGCTGGTCTGCAGATTGACCGCCAGCAATATGGCGAACCAGTAGACCACGTCGACCTTGGCGATGTGCTCACCGAAGTCCAGCACTCCAATGATCGGCGAAAACACCGGCAGCACAATCAGCGTGATCTCGATCCAATCGAAGAAAAGGCCGTGGAAAAACACGATGCCCATCAGCAGAATCAGCAGGCCCCAGGATCCGAAGCCGGTCGCCTCGACCAGTTCGATGACGATATCGTCGCCGCCAAGCGTTGCGGAACGCGACGGCAAACAGCGTAACGCCGATGATAATGCCAAACAGCATGCCATTGGTGAGCGCGGTGCGGTAGACCACATCGGACAACACATTTTTGAAAGTCGCCAACCGGTCGGCCAAGAATTCTCTAGCTTCATCGATGCCCGCAGGGAACCGAGGCACCAGGCCGGCGAACGCAATACTGAAGCGACTGAACGCTGTCGGAAATCGCCCCAGTCAACGGCTGCACCACAAGCCAGGGGCAATGTTCGTCCCGTAGGTCGGCTCCAGCATGACACAAAAACGATTCGAGCACCAAAATGAACCTTCCCTCGCAGCGCCAGGCAAACAGCAGCGGTACAGGCCAGACATCAAAGGCCAATGGTGCCGGTGCGATGAAGCACGCCGCAGCCCAAATGATCGACCTCTTTCAGCGCGGCGATATCAAACAGAGCCTGGTAGCAGCCCGCCAATTCACCGCGCAATGGCCGAACATTGTGATGGGCTGGAGTATCCTTTGCATCTGTCTGCAAAGACTGGGCGATTACCGGACCGCCGAGCTGGCAGGCCGGCAAGCTTTGCAGATCGACGACAAAAATGCCGATATCCATAACGTTCACGGCGCGTCATTGAAAGCCCTCGGCATCCTGCAGGATGCCGGCTACCATTTCGGCCGCGCCATTGAACTGAAGCCGGATCATGCCGAAGCGCACAACAATCTGGGCGGCGTGCTGGTCGACCTCAACAGAGCCAACGAAGCGGAAAAAATGTTCCGACACGCCATCGCGCTCAAGCCGAACTTTGCGCTGGCACACTATCATCTTGCCTGTGTCCTGCGCGAAGCCGACCGCGCGGTCGAGGCCGAGGCAGCTTTAGAGGCGGCACTGAAGCATGATGCGAAACTGACGGCTGCACGCGTCACGCTCGGGCACGTGATGACCGACCAAGGCAAGCTGGCCGAAGCCGAAGCGCACTACCGCGCGGTACTGACGAGAGAACCTCAGAACGGTGCGGTTCACTATCATTTGGCTTTCGTGAAGAGGTTCACGTCCGCGGACCCGGATCTCCAGGCGATCTTAAGCACTCTCAACAGACGTGATCTGACGCCAACCGACCGGCTCCACCTGAACTATGCGGCCGGTAAAGCGTATTCCGATATTGGCGAAAACCATGATCAGGCATTCAGCCATTTCGCTGAAGGTGCCCGGTTGCGGCGGTCACAGCTGGATTATACGGTGAGCCGGGAGGAAGGTGACTTCTTAAAGGTCGAAAAGTTCTTCACCGAAGACGTGTTTGCCAAACATGCCGGACACGGAGATCCGTCCTCGCAACCGATCTTCATCGTTGGCATGCCGCGATCAGGGAGCACGCTGATTGAACAAATACTGGCCAGCCATAGTGATGTACATGCAGTCGGCGAACGCAAAGACCTGGCTGTCCTGTGCAAATCCATCGATCAGACAATGGAGCAGAATTTCCCCGACTGGATAGACGATATCGCACCTGAGAAATTCGCCGAATACGGCCGCGCCTATGTTGAGAAGATTTCCACGGGCGCACCCCAGGCTAAGCGCGTGAGCGACAAGATGTTGACCAACTTCAAACTGCTTGGCTTCATGGCACTGGCTTTGCCCAACGCCAAGGTCGTCCATGTGCGCCGCCATCCGCTCGACACCTGCCTGTCGTGCTTTTCGCAACCTTTCACGGAGGGGTCTTCTTATTCCTACAACCTCACGGAATTGGGCCGTTATTACAAAGCCTATCATCGGCTGATGAAACACTGGGAAAAGGTGCTGCCGGATGGCGTACTGCTAACGGTCGACTATGAGGATGTCGTTGTGGACACTGAAGGTTGCGCCAAACGGTTAATCGGCCATTGCGGGCTCACTTGGGAAGCCGGATGTCTCGACTTCCAAAAAACAACCCGGTCGGTGAAAACAGCCAGCGCCGCCCAGGTCCGCGAGAAAGTTTACAGCTCGTCGGTCGGTCGCTGGAAAAACTACGAAAAGCATCTCACGCCCCTGATTGAAGCACTTGGTGCGCTTTCCGCAGGCCACAAGCCTTGCTCCCTCAAGCCGATCGTGTGATCCCGCCATCAACACGATTGTTCTGTCCCGTGATGTAGGCCGCGCCGTCTAAGGTCTAGGAGGCAATTGTAGTGGCGATTTCCGCGGTCGTGCCATTGCACTGCATGGGTATCCGGTCACGGAATTGCAGCTTTTTCGGCAAGCTGTCAATAATGCCTGGCAGAACATATTTTGGTTCATATGGAGCCTCGGCCTATTTGCCACAGCGGATTGATGCCACCCAAGCAAGATTTATCACCGAATCGCCCCAATTTT
Source organism: Pseudomonadota bacterium (assembly GCA_016522385.1). Taxonomy (GTDB): domain Bacteria; phylum Pseudomonadota; class Alphaproteobacteria; order Rhizobiales; family Aestuariivirgaceae; genus JABDJG01. The sequence goes on along the minus strand of JAEKFU010000110.1, from coordinate 9,115 downwards.
GCGCATGCTCATTGCCACCTGATCTATGCCGACCCTCCAGCGTACGATCATCTCTGACGGAACTAATTTGAAACGTGAATGGTCCGCTAACTTGTTGAGGTAAATCAAAAATTTTGATTTTGATCTTTACGATCAAGATCGCTCCTGATCCGGGGAAGAAATGGCTCGCAAAATTGGAGCACTGGTTCGTATCGTCGTTGTCACCTTTGCAGGTGCGTTGTTCGTCGCCGGTGTCTATTTCCTTGCCCTGTGGCAACTCTCCGATTCCGAACCCACAACAATCGAGGCAGCGCGCGCAGATGCAAAAGCAGCCTTGACGGCGAAAGGGCTCTCCGCGGGCATGCCCGCTTACATCCGTATCTTCAAACTTGAGTCCGAGCTGGAACTGTGGATGGAAAAGGCCGGCCGATGGGCACTGTTCAAGACCTTCCCGATATGCGCCTGGTCCGGCAAACTGGGCCCAAAGCTGCGCGAAGGCGACCGGCAGTCGCCGGAAGGTTTCTATCAGGTGAGGAACAGCAGCCTGAACCCAAATAGCAACTACCACCTTTCGTTCAATCTCGGATTTCCCAATTATTACGACCGTTCCCGCGGCCGCACCGGCTCGTTCTTGATGGTCCACGGTAGTTGTGTTTCGATCGGCTGTTATGCAATGACGGATCCCGGCATAGAAGTCATCTATCGCATAGTTGAAGCCGCTCTGAAAAACGGCCAGCAGCATGTTCCAGTCCATATCTTTCCGTTCCGGATGAGCGACGAGAATATGAAGCGAAATGCCGCATCGATATGGAGCAGTTTCTGGGATGAACTCAAACCTGCGTACCAACTCTTCGAGGCAACGCAGCGCTTGCCGGAGGTGACGGTACAGAACGGAAGTTACGCCGTAGCTGAATTCAACTGATACATCTTGAAGCGGCGCGACTCTTCCAGGACGATCCGCTGCATGGTTTTTCAACCGGAACCATAAACCTTGGGGGACCGTCTTTATTGCGATCCAGATCTGGCCCAATTCTATGATGTTGCCAACGGCTGGGGTGCTGATGTCGACTCACCTAATCGGGGCAATCGGTGCTTGATCTGGGTTATGGTACGAGCTTATTCCTTGCGCGGTTGCTGGGAGAGCGCAGACTTGTCGGCGTCGACCCGACCGCGGCTATGCCTGATATCGCTCGCCGGCAACCGGGCGGCGATCAGGTCACGTGGATCAATGAAGATGCACGCACGCTCGAGATCAATTGTCAGTTTGATCTTATCGTGCTGACTGGCCAAGCGGTTCAGGTGTTTTTGAACGACGATGACAAGCAGGCCGTCGCCTTTACGATCGCCAAGCATCTGGCGCCCAAGGGCCGGCTCATCTTTGATAGCCGCAATCCGATTTACGAAGAGTGGCGCAGCTGGACGCCGACCGCGGCAAATTATGTGCTTCGGCATCCCCGGTTTGGTGAGGTTGAATCGTGAAATCATGCCCTACACGATCGCGCGATCGGCTTCGTCACCTATCCTACCTACTACCGGGTCACTTCGACCGGTCAGCAATTCTCCGCTTCGTCGGACATCCGGTTCACGCCACAGCAGCAAATCGCCGATCGACTGGGAAAGACGGGCCTGACGGTCGACACCTGGCTGGGAGACTGGCAAAGTGGTGAATGCTTAGAGATCTCACCTTACACCATCCCGATCGGCAGGCTGCGATAGTGCGACCGCCGACAACGGGCGTTCCACCAATTCACGCATGGGAGGCACAAACGATCTTAACCAATATTCCGGACATCACCACCGACAGAATAAGCCTGCAACCCTTCGACAGTTCGGACGCGCCGGCGCTTGCGGCAATTCTGGCCGACCCGGAAGTGACCCGCACGATCACGGCTAATTGTTCGTCACCAGAGCGCTGCCTGGCAAGCGCTGAAAAGCGTATCGGCTGGCACAACGGAACCTGGGAACAATACGGTTATGGAGTCTGGGCGGTCTGGGCCGAAGAGGACGCGATCGCGCCGCAGGGGACACTCATCGGTTGGTGCGGTTTTTCCGAGCCTGTCATCGGCGAGGACCCAGAGATCCTGTATGGCCTAAGATCATCCGTGTGGGGCCGCGGTATCGCGCAAGAAGCGGCTCGTACCGCGCTTGACTGGTTGTGGTCCAGTACATCGAGTACCGGAGTGTCAGCGATCATCTTCGCCCGCCTAAATCCGGCGTCCGTTGCAATTGTCCACAAATTGGGCATGACCTTATGCGGCACGATGGAAATGGGTGACTTTCTGCCAGACCATGACTTTGCAAGAGATGTACTAGACTACGAGATCTGGCGACTTGCCGATGGTGTCTGCCTCGATGCTGAGGCTCTGCTATTTCAGGCGCCCTACAGAGGTGGACAAATCGCCTCGTTGGAAATCGCTGACAGCGCGCGCGTCGAACAGGCATTTTGCGATGCCGCGCTACGGCGGACGGACTATGCAACATTGGACAGTTCAGTGTTGCAGAGCCGCGTGCGCAAGGCGTTCCGGCAGGGCATGGCCGAGCCTGACCTGGATTGGTATCACCTTGCGCGGGCACAGTAGCTGATGCGGCTTGGCGCTGGTCAGTGCGGGGGAAGCGACATCGCGGCATCTTCCAGCTCGTTGCCACATCGAAAGGCATCCGCAAGTTGGGCACGGATTGCCGCGCATTCCGTCACTATCGTGTCGCAATGGCGAACGTCCGGCACCTTGCACATCGGGTTGACAAAGAGATACTCCGACGCCTTCATTGTCTTGTCATAGTCGAGTAGTTCTGCCCGGTAAGGTGCACCAACCTCTTCAAGCATCCATCGGACAACTCGCCCGCGCGACATGGGGTTGGTATAGAAAACAAGCTCTTCTGCCACTGCCAAACTCCTTTTCCGACAAAGAACACATATAGAACATTTTTTGAGAGTCTATACCGTTTTGAGATTTGGCACCCGCTCTTGGCAGCTGTCGGAAATCAGTTGGCAAACTCGTCCGGTCGGCGATTGTGGGCCAAAGCGTCAAGGGCGCCATTGACGAACGCGCTTTCGGCATCGTCGAAGAAGGCGCGGGTCAGTTCGACATATTCGGCGATAATCACCCTGCCGGGGATGTCGGTACGGTAGACCAGTTCATAGCAAGCAGAACGCAGGATGGCGCGCAAGGTGGCATCAAGGCGCGGCAACGTCCAACCCGCCGACAGACAATCGGCGACGGCGCGATCGATGTCGCGCTGATGGGTAACGACGCCCTGGACGATATCGCCCAAAAAAGCCTTGTCGGCATCACCATGTTGGCCGTCTTCGAAGGCATTGCCTTGCCGGATGGAAGCGTATTCGGCCAGGACATCGGCGACGCCGGCCTCGGCCAACTCCATCTGGTAGAGCGCCTGAACAGCGCCAAGCCGCGCTGAGGTCCGAGCGACAGCGCGGCGGCCGGGTGCGGGATTGCGGGTCATTAGAACTTCTGCTTAAGGCCGGCCATCGCCAGCGCGGCAACAGCAGCTGCGCCACCCTTGTCGAGGTCATCGACCTTGGCACGGCGCCAGGCCTGATCGGCGCTTTCACAGGTCAGGATACCATTACCGATGGCCAGTCGCTTGGTAACGGTCAAGTCCATCAGGCCTCGTGTCGATTCGTTGGAGACAATCTCGTAGTGCAGGGTCTCACCGCGGATGACGACACCCAAAGCCACATAGGCATCGTAGCGCTGGTCTGACGCCGCCGCCATGGCAATGGCGCCCGGAATTTCCAAGGCGCCAGGCACAGTAATGATGTCATGGGTCGCGCCGGCCTTGTCGATGACGGCAACTGCGCCTTTGAGCAACTCGTCCATGAGGTCGCCGTAGAAACGCGCTTCGACGATCAATAGGTGCATGACGTTTCCTGTTTAGCCGGTATGGGCATTGCTCAATCGGGCGACATAGCGCGCCAGCATATCGATTTCAATGTTGACCACGTCGCCGATGGCAGATATGTCCCACGTGGTGGCCGCCTGGGTATACGGAATGATGTTAACGGTGAATTCACTGCCGTCGACGTCGTTGACGGTCAGAGAAATACCATCGAGTGCGATCGAACCCTTGGGGGCAATGAACCGGGCGAGTTGGTCGGGTGCCTTGAACCGGAACACTTTTGAATCACCCGCATCGTCTATCGCCGTCACCGTAGCGGTGCCGTCTACATGGCCGGACACCAGGTGTCCGCCGATCTCTTCACCCAGTTTCAGCGATCGCTCCAGGTTAACGCGAGTTCCGACTTGCCACTTGCCGATTGTCGTCTTATCGAGTGTTTCACCGGATACATCGACCAGGAAATGGCCGCGGCCATCGTCTAGTCGGCCCCGTTCGACGACGGTCAGGCATGCACCGGAACAGGCGATCGACGCGCCGACGGCGATTGTTTCGGGATCGTAGTTGCAGGCGATGCCGAGGCGCGTGCTGCCGCCCTCGACGATCGAAACGATCTCGCCCACATCGGTGACGATGCCAGTGAACATGATTTCTTCCTTCGCTGCCCTTTCATAGGTGTCGAGGCGGTCATCGCCAACAGGTTCTTGTGCCGCATGGGAGAAATGCGGACTGGCGGTGATGCGTCGCAGAGGTAGGCCAGCCAGCGCGTCGAGCCCGTCTGGCCCAATTTTGTCCGCGGCCTGAAACAGTTTGATCTCGTCTACAAGATCGGCTTCCAGCAACGCCCGCGCCATATGCGCACCACCCTCGGCCATAACCGAATTGAGGCCGCGACCACCGAGCCGCAGCATTGCTTCGTGCAGGTCCACTTTGCCTTCGGCGGTACTGGCGCAATAGACCAATGTGACGCCGGCCTTGTTCAGCGCCTCGGCCCTGCGTGTATCCGCACCGCTGCAGGTCAAAACCCAAAGCGGTGTCTCACGGGCGGTCGCAACAAGCTTGCTGGTGAGTGGTATCGACAGTTTGCTGTCGGTGACCAATCTGACCGGTGAGCGATCCGCCAAACCCGCCAGGCGGCAGGTCAGGCTGGGATCGTCTGCCAGCACCGTGCTGACACCGACCAGAATGGCGTCTGACCGCGCCCGCATCATATGAACACGCTGGTGCGCAGCTTGTCCGGTGATCCTGGTCGGCACCCCTGGCCGTTCAGCGATCTTGCCGTCGCTGGATACAGCAAGCTTCAACATGACATGCGGCCGGCCATGTGTCTTGCGCTTCAGGAAGCCGGCCAGATCGCGTTCGGCCTCCCCCGCCAGGCTCCCGGTATCCACGGTGATTCTGGCCTCGCGCAGGGTTCTGATCCCCTGCCCTGCGACGCGCGGGTCCGGATCGCGCAAGGCAATCACGACACGTGCCAAACCTGCATCGATCATCGCTTTCGTGCAGGGTGCGGTGCGCGCATGATGATTGCACGGCTCCAGGGTGACATAGGCAGTAGCGCCACGTGCGGCCTCGCCGGCCATGACAATTGCCTCTGTCTCAGCATGGGGGCGACCGTCAACTGCCGTCCATCCGATGCCAACTGGAACCGTCCTTAGCCCCCTGCGCTTGGTAATGACGCAGCCAACCGCCGGATTTTCCGCCGTTGCTCCACGGTTTCGCCGGCCGAGAGCCAGCGCATAGGCCATCCATCGTTGGTCGGTGTTCATGTGAGCGGAGGTTGCAAAAGGAACACAGCTGAGAGATCCCCTCTGCCCCTTGTGGTGAGGGAGCTTTGCCGTTCGCAGGTCTCAAGCTTTATCTCTTGCGGTTCTATTGTTCCTGCTCTTCTTCATCGCCGGTCAGTTCGCCAAGCAGTTCCTCAAAATCTTTGGCTTCCCGGAAATTCTTGTAAACGGATGCAAACCGCACATAGGCGACATCATCGAGCATTTTCAACCCCTCCATCACCAGCTTGCCAATGGTCTCAGATTTGATGTCGCTCTCGCCAAGGCTTTCAAGCCTTCTAACCATGCCCGAAACCATGCGCTCGATACGCTCGGGCTCGACCGGTCGTTTGCGCAATGCGATCTGTACAGAGCGCATGAGCTTGTCACGGTCGAACGGTACCCGCCGGCCGGTCTTCTTGACCACCTGAAGCTCGCGCAGCTGCACCCGTTCGAAGGTGGTGAAACGGCCACCACAGTCGGCGCAATAGCGCCGCCGTCGGATGGCCGTGTTGTCTTCGCTGGGGCGGCTGTCCTTGACCTGGGTGTCATTGTTGGAACAGTACGGACAGCGCATCGCGTCTCAAGATCCTATCGGTTGGTCTTACGGATAGATCGGGAAACGGTCTGTCAATGCAACCACCTTGTCCTTCACCGCCGACTCAACGCTACCATTGCCGTCTTCGCCATTCTTGGCAAGCCCATCAAGCACCTCAATGATCAGATTTCCAACTTCGACGAATTCGGCCTGTCCGAAACCGCGCGTCGTGCCGGCCGGCGTTCCAAGCCGGATGCCCGACGTGATCATGGGTTTCTCCGGATCAAATGGGATGCCGTTCTTGTTGCAAGTGATGTTGGCGCGGCCGAGCGCTTCTTCGGCTGCTTTGCCCGTAAGGCTCTTCGGCCGCAGATCGACCAGCATCAAATGAGTGTCGGTGCCGCCTGAAACCATGTCGAATCCACCGGATTTCAACGTCTCTGAGAGCACATGTGCATTGTCCGCAACCGCCTTGGCATAGGCCTTGAACTCAGGCCTGAGCGCTTCGCCAAATGCAACCGCCTTGGCAGCAATGACATGCATCAACGGACCGCCCTGCAAACCCGGAAAGACCGCCGAGTTGAATTTCTTGCCGAGTTCCTCGTTATTGGTAAGGATCATTCCGCCGCGCGGGCCGCGCAGGGTCTTGTGCGTCGTGGTGGTCGCAACATCGGCATATTCGAGCGGATTGGGATGAACGCCGCCGGCCACTAGGCCGGAAAAGTGGGCCATGTCGACCATGAACTTGGCACCGACCTTGTCGGCAATGGCACGGAAACGAGCGAAGTCGATAAACCTCGGATAAGCCGACCCGCCGGCCAAGATGAGTTTGGGGTTGTTCTCAAGCGCCAGGCGCTCGAGCTCATCATAGTCGATCCGGTGATCGTCCTCATTGACCCCATAGGGCACCACGTTAAACCACTTTCCGGACTGGTTGACCGGTGAGCCATGAGTTAGGTGACCGCCGGCCGCCAGATTGAGGCCCATATAGGTATCACCGGGCTCCAGCAGCGCCATGAAAACGGCCTGATTGGCCTGTGCGCCGGAATGTGGCTGCACGTTTACGTAAGCGCAGTTGAACAGCTGTTTGGCACGGTCCCGGGCGAGGTCCTCGGCCACATCGACAAACTGGCAGCCGCCATAGTAGCGCCGGCCAGGATATCCCTCGGCATATTTGTTTGTGAGAACCGAGCCCTGCGCTTCCATGACAGCGGCCGAAACGATGTTCTCTGACGCAATCAGTTCGATTTCGTGGCGCTGGCGGCCCAGCTCATCACTCACAGCGGCCTGCAATGCCGGGTCGACGTCGGACAGCGTACCGGAAAAGAAATCCGGATAGAGGTTGCGCAGGTTATCTGGAGATTGATCGTTCATATCAGCAATTCCTGTTGATCAAGGCGCGCGACATGCACTGCCTCATAAATTCCCGGCAATAAGTTCTGAATGTCCCTTGTTAGATTATAGAATTTCGGCGCAAGATCATAGCGGCGGCATGTCGTCGCGCGATTCCGGCATTGCGAATGAAATGGAGCCAGTTCAGGTGCCTTAAGCCGCGCGTGCGAGTTCGAAGCGAGCCCAGAGTTGATCGAGGGCGTCGGCCATCTTGGCTATTTCATCGGGGCCGTGCAGCGGGCCCGGCGTCAAGCGGATACGTTCAGTACCACGGGCGACGGTCGGATAGTTAATCGGCTGAACGTAGATCGAGAATTCGTCCAGCAGCCGGTCGGTGAGCGCCTTGCAGCGGACCGGGCAGCCGACCATGACAGGCACGATGTGGCTTGGCGCATCCATGACCGGCAAGTCGCGCTCAGCCAATTTGCGGCGCAGGATCACAGCATGCTCCTGCTGTAGGGCGCGCTCATCACCACTCTGCTTCAAGTGTCGGACACTGGCAAGCGCGCCGGCGGCCAAGACAGGTGCGAGCGATGTGGTGAAGATAAAGCCGGGCGCATAGCTGCGGACGGCATCGACGATGTCGCTGCCCGCGGCAATGTAACCGCCCATAACGCCAAAGGCCTTGGCCAGCGTGCCCTCGATAATATCAACCTGATCGAGCAATCCGTCGCGCTCGGCAATGCCGCCGCCGTGCTTCCCGTACATGCCGACGGCATGCACCTCATCGAGATAGGTCAGTGCGTTATATTTGTGCGCTAGGGCGCAGATATCGGCGATCGGTGCGATATCGCCATCCATCGAATAGACCGATTCAAAGGCGATTACCTTCGGTTGTTCGTGGATTAGGGTCGCCAGCTTGTCTTCAAGATCGGCCAGGTCGTTGTGCTTCCAGATCACTTTGTTGCAGCGGCCGTGACGGATCCCCTCGATCATCGAAGCGTGGTTCATGGCGTCAGACAGGATGGTGCAGCCGGGCAGCAACCTGGCAAGCGTTGCCAATGTGGCTTGGTTGGCCATGTAACCGGAATTGAATAACAATGCCCGGTCCTTGCGGTGCAATTCGGCCAGTTCGGCTTCCAGTTTAACGTGATAGATGCTGGTGCCGGAAATGTTTCGGGTGCCTCCGGCCCCTGCGCCTGTCACGTCTAGCGTGTTGTGCATGGCCGCCAGCACATCGGGATGCTGCCCCATGCCGAGGTAATCATTCGAGCACCAGACGGTAACGTCGCGCTCATAATTCTCGCAGAAATACCTGGCTTTGGGATACTGTCCGCGGATCCGGCGAAGTTCGGCGAATTCGCGATAACGGCCTTCCTTGTGAAGGACTTCAAGGGCCTCCCGAAATACGTCCCCGTACACAGTCATAATTATCTACTCGCTACGGCTGCGGTGAGCCCTCATGCGGCAACTCCGCATCCGTATAACAAAATATACACCAATGTCATTTGCTGTGTGTCAAATTTGGTCGCATGCGCGTGATCGCCGCAGCAAATCAGCTGGCTTGCTCTTCGGGCAGACCATCCGGCTGGCCGGTGATGAAACCGGTGCCATCAAGCTTGTAAATGTCATCGCGAAAATGCAC
>JAEKFU010000073.1 GCA_016522385.1 Pseudomonadota bacterium | reverse complement strand
GTTGCTTTCACGTGGTTGGCCATCGATCTTCCCATGACGGGAATCGCTTATGCCTATGAGTTGGGCGTTATTGGTGTCTATGTTCTTACCGGTATTGCGCATCTTCTATGTGCGCGGCATGCCATCGCGTTACCATACTCTGTATACGGATTATTTGCCTTCGACATTGTCTTCATGGGGGTTTCCTATTCCCACTCGAACCCGTTTGTAGAGTTTCCCGAAATGTCGCCGGCAATTTTCCTCATCATTCCGAATTTCAAATGGTTCTTCATGTTTCTTATGCAAGCCGCATTCGCATTGACTCCACGCCTGGTGATCTGGTGTGGCCTGTGCGTTGTGTGCGTGCGAACGGCACAGTTCGCGTTTATCTGGTTCCAGGGCGACTTTTACACAGAAGCGTCTCTGGTGCTTGGCGATTGGCAGGCCTGGATTGCGGCTTGGTATGATCCGCAATTCGTTTCGCTGCAGGCCAGGATCGCCGAGTTGATCTTCACCCTGGGAATGACCGCAGGACTGGCCGCTATCGTTCAACGATCGCGGGGGCTGGTGTTGAGGCATGTCGCCGCCGAGCGCGCGCGCGCAAATCTTGCCCGCTATTTTTCTCCCAGCGTCGTTGACGCCGTGACCTCCAACCGCGCAGAGCTTGACAATGTGCGCATTGCTGATGTCGCGGTCATGTTTGTGGACATAAAAGGCTTTACCGGCATGTGCGAGAGGCTACAGCCGGATGAAATCGCTGCCCTGTTACGTGAGTATTATCAGCGTCTTACCGAAGCGGTGTTTGGTTATGATGGAACACTGGACAAGTTCCTTGGCGATGGTGTCATGGCCACGTTCGGAACACCTACACCGCGGGCCAACGCGCCGGCTCAAGCACTGGCATGCGGGTTTTCCATCCTCGATGATATTACCGCCTGGAACCACGATCGACGGGCCTGTGGCAATGATCCGGTTTCAGTAAGCGTCGGGTTGCACTTCGGTCCGGCACTTATCGGCAATATCGGCGATGAACGCCGGCTCGAATATGCCGTCGTAGGTGACACGGTGAACGTTTCAAGTCGTGTCGAAGGTCTCACGCGGCAACTTGAAACCGCGATTGCCGTCACCAATGATTGCATTCTTGCCGTTCGCCAGCTGCCCTGTCGGGACGACCGGCTTCTTCAGGCGCTTCGTGACTGTGGCGAATTTCATGTCAAGGGGCGCGACAAGCCGGTTCGGGTCTGGAGCGCGCCGGTACCAGCTTCAGCAAGCTGATTCAGACGCTGAACCACCGTCAGTTGAAGTTCTGGCGCCGCTCGCCATAGTCGTAGATTCGGCTGTGATCGATATAGCACCACATCGTGTTGCCGCGGCCGCGGCGGACCTTATAGACATCGCGCTGATAGACCCGTCTGCAGGCGGCCCAGCGTGCTTCGCCTGGTTTTGCTTTGATCTTGACCCAGATCAGCGTCAGGTCACCGCCGCGTCTGAACGTGGCGGCATTCGCAAAAGATGAGACGGCAAATACGGCCATAGTTGCAATCACCAGTGCATTGAATGGTGTCATTGGCTTCGTTCTCTTGCTTGCTGGAGCTGGCCGGCTTGTGCCCGATGGCAAATCCCGCACCCGCCGTTTCCAGACTGACACTATCGGATAACATGTGGGGAACGATCCACGCGGAGGCAAGCTAGAGCGTTTCTTTCTCATATGGAACCATTTGATGGTCCAAATCCGGTCACTCGGCTAGTTACGGAACACAGCGCGATGTGGGTCATCGGGCAAGTTCCGTAACGACGTCCGATGGCCGGATTTGGGCCACCGAAGGCCGTGTTTCTGCGCCCGCTGGACGTCGTTATGCTGCGCTTGTGGTCAACCAGACCACGGCGCGAAGCATGCCTAGCCAGCAGACGCAGAAACGCGGTCAAATGATTCCATATGAGAAAGAAACGCTCTAGGCTCACAAGAACTCTGGCAAATGTCGGCGGCAGCAGGATGCCGCAACCGCTTGCGGATGAATTTTTCACCGTAAATATATTGAAATCACTTGATTTTCCAGGAAACTGGGGTCAGGTCTGCCTCGTCATTACTGTTTCAGCCTCTTCTTCCATGCGTCGATGCTGACATGTTTGGTCAGGTAGTCAACGACAAGATTGTGGTCTTTGGGCTCAAGCGGCTCCATTTCATGTTCTTCGACCATCAACACCAGCGTATCCTCCCAGTCGCGCCGTGAGAGCCCCTGCTGCACCACAAGCCGCAGGGAGTGACAGGCTCCGCAATAGGCCTCGACCTCGTCGCGGCCCGTGTCAGCCGGCAATCCCAGGCGGGCGAGTTCGTCTATTTCTGAGGCAGCGCTCGGCAATCCCAAGACAACCGCAAGCGAGCCCGCAATGATACCCAAGCGGGTTGCCGCTGCAGTCGCTCTATTTCGAGCATTCATGCCGACCGTCTTAGTCAAATCTGAGTCTCATTGAAACAGCGGGTCGGACATCAGGCAATTCCACGAGGTCTTGACGGCTCAGGCTGTCCGTCGCACGGCGACCCGGTGCATCGAATTGTTTAGGTATCCTTTCGGATTCCAGGCGATTGCATGCGGCTGCGCGATGCCCTTGTCGCTGGTGGCACGCGCCCAAATTTCGTAATACCCGGCGGCGGGCAACATAACCGTCGTCTTGAAATGCTGCCAGGCATAGGGGTTGGCCGGTTCGGTGAGGTCGGTTGACTGCCATGTCGCGCCAAAGTCGCGCGAGACTTCGACTTTGGCGACCCTATCATCGCCGGCCCAGGCATGCCCGCGCACCTCAAACTCGCCGGCAGTTGTCTGCTGGCCGTTTTCCGGTGAGGTGATCAGTGACTTGACCGGCATCGCGTGGATGATGACGAAGTCCTTTTTGTCGACCTTCTCACCGGGCTCGACCGGGCGGTTGGGCACACGGTAGGCCGTGCCGGTCATTTTAGGTCCATCGTGCACCTGATCGCGCAGCCAGATCCGCGTGAGCCATTTCTGGGAACATGACCCTGGCCAGCCGGGCACCACAAGGCGCAGCGGTGCTCCGTTCATCGCATGGATCGGCCCGCCATTCTGCTCAAATGCGATCAGATTGTGCGGGTTCATCGCTTTTTCGATCGGTACACCGCGCGAGATCGCCAGCTTGCCCGCCTTGCCGGACAGATGTGTGTCGGCGCCGACATGGGCCGTATAGACAACGCTGTCCTTCACACCGGCAGCTTTCAGAACATCTGCCAGACGAACACCGGTCCAGGTCGAACAAGCCACCGCCCCGTAGGTCCACTGATTTCCCCTGGCCGGCGGATCGTGAAACGCCCGCCCGTTGCCACCGCACTCGATTGTCAGGGCTTCGGTCACCACGTCAAACTTGCTTTTGAGGTCAGCGATGGTGAACTCCAAGGGGCTGTTGACCAGCCCGTCAACGGTGAGTTTCCAACCGTCCGCACTGGTCTCTTCGGGCGGTACGCCGTTGTTGCGGATGAAATGCCGCGTCGTCGGTGTGATGTCGTCATCCAGCAAATGCGGCGGTGTCTCTGCATTGAGCGGCCGGTCATTGAGCAAAGTCAAACCGTCCTTGCCCTCAATCGCGTGCGCATCGGCAAGCGCGATGGGGACAAACCCGGCTGGAATATTGGCCGCAAAGGGTATGGCCGCACCGACCATGGCACTCATGGTCGTCAGACCGGCGCCTTTCAAAAATCCCCTGCGGTCGGGATTGGCGACCCTGCCGAACACCAGTTTGTCGGCCCGGTCCGGATCCGCCTCGTATAGCTCGAACAGTCCAATGTGTGTATCCTGGCTCACGGCTTTTCCTCCCACGTTTTACGGGCAAGTGGTCTCGCAATGACCGCCTGCTGGTCGAGTGCGATAAGAACAGATTATCCCCAGAAAAGTGGAGATTTTTTGCCGCCGCTCTAGGGTTTGTTGAGATTCTAGTTCCCGAATTCGCATGCCCGGTCGGCGGAGCTGTTACATTGCAGCAGACTTGTCTTCACCCGCTTGCGCAGCATAGATCGACGTGTAGCCGCCCGACCAGTCCGGCGGGATCTGACAGGGGCGTGGATCGTGGTGCGCCCATCTGACCGGCTCGCCGCGTACCAGCTGATAGGTGTGAGATGTCGGCTGCGGATGCGGCGTGTAGGGCTTGGCATCGGCAGAAGTGTAGCAGTTCAGCAACAACGGTCGAGGCAACGGTGACTTCGATGACGGCGAATAATGCAGTGCGCGAGCATTATGTATGGTGATCGAGCCAGCCGGACCGGTCAGATACACCGCCCGGCTAATGTCGACCCTGGCGGCGTCTTCATCGCTCAGCATGCCGGTCCAGTTGCCGTCAGCATCATACTGGTCGTAGAGATCCTCATTGTGCGAGCCTTTCAACACCGCCAATGGACCATTGGTCATATCGGTATCGGCCAAATAGCAGCCGATGGTTAGCACGTTGTAATTGGTATGCGGGAAAAACTGAATGTCCTGATGCCACTTGACCGCGTCGCTTTCATCGAACCATTTGAAGTTGAGCTTGGAGTGATGAAAGGTGACGTTTGGACCAACAAGATCAGCAGCGACATCGGCCATCAGTCCGGTTGCAAAGTTCCAGTAGGTCGCATGTTGATCATCGGGGCTTTTCAGCCGCCGCAGCACCGGACTTTTGGACGTGTGCCCGGGACCGATATCGAACACATCGCCTGATACGATTTGCTGGCGGCTATGGTCGACGAATTCACGGGTCACGGCCTGTAATTCGCCCAGAGTTTCAGCTGGCACCAGACTCTCGATCCCAACGAAACCATGCTCAAAATAGTGCTCTCGCTGGGCCTGAGTCAGAACGCGGGCGGGATATGAGAGGATTTCTTCAGGTGTCATCTCAGCTCTCCTGTTGCATTGAAGACAAGTCTAACCGGACCAGTCGCCGATCTCACCCGGAAATTAAATTGGGAACCTGCCCAAGGAACGTAGCCGTTCATCCGTCCTATCTCCAAAACGCATGGCTGAGGGCCATGCGAGGGTTGGTGGCAGTGGCCAACCGGCACGGATAATTATGGAGACAAGAAATGAGAACCACACTTTTTGCAGTACTTGCCACCACCACCTTCCTGAGCCCCGTCTCGGCTGCTGAAATTGACGTAGTGTCGAAAATCGACGCAGTTACCGTTTATCCGCAGGGGGCGGAAATCACCCGCGTTGCCGAGGTTGAGATTGCCGCCGGCGATCACACGTTGGTGCTCGACGATTTGCCCGGCGATATCGATGCGCAGTCGATCCGCGTCGAGGGAGTAAGCGCCGCCGCGGTTGAGATCGGTTCCGTCGACAGCAAGATTGTCAACATCACAAACGGCGAGGAGTTTGCCGGCCGGCGCCGGCAGCTCGAGACTGAAATCCAGGCACTTCGCGATAAGGTCGCTGCCTTCGATCAGGTCGCCCAGAGCGTCGAATACCAGCGACGGCTGATCCAGGACTTTGTACAGCGTCCGTTCGTTGTCCAGAAACCGTCTGACAAAGACATGCGCATTGACAGCGCCGAACTCGGTAACCTGTTCGATCTCGTGGCTGGTCGCCTTCAGGCGCTCGACAAGCGGGCGTTGGACGCCCGTATCGCAACCCGCAAAGTCAACAAGCAGATCGGTGATCTCGAGAAAAAGCTGAACGAACTTGCACCCAAGAAGACAGTGAAGGCCATCGTCACCGTCAATCTGTCCGGCAAGGCGGCAACGTCCGGCACATTCCGCGTCAAATACCGCATACGCAACGCCGGCTGGCGACCATTCTATGATGCGCGTCTGAGCGTTCCCGAGACGCAGGCACTGCCGTCCCTGTCGCTTGTGCGCCGCGCCGAGATTGTTCAACGGACAACCGAAAGCTGGAATGACGTCGCGCTGACCCTGTCGACAGCACGCCCCGTCGGCGCGACCGCGGCGCCCGACCTGCCGGCGTTTCAATTAAGTTTCGCACAGAACGAGTTGTGGCAAAGCAAACGGGACAACGGGCGCCTGTCCTCCGACGAGGCGGCCAGCCCGGCCGCCGAGGCGAAAGGCTTTTTGGACAAATTGGTCAAGGAGGAAGACGTTGTCCCGGCAGAACAGCGCCAGACGGAAGTCTCAATCGCCGGATTCCAGGCGCTGTATGCAATTGCCGGGCGGGTCTCCGTCGATAATCAGGGCACAGCAAAGAAGGTGCGGATTGCCACAGAAACGATTTCCGCCAGGCTGAGCGCCCACATGGTGCCAGTGCTCGATCCCAATGCCTATCTGACGGCCAAGTTCACCGTGAACGGCGTGACCCCGCTGCTGCCGGGGCGTGTTCTGCTGTTCCGTGACAATGTCTATATGGGGGAGGGGGCCTTGCCGCTTCTGGCCCCCGGTGAAGACCACGCTCTTGGTTTCGGCGTTGACGATCGCATCAAGGTTAAACGCAGCGAGGTGCGCAGCCAGACCAGCGAGACCGGCCTCATCTCAACCGAAGTCGTGAAGGAAAATTCGTGGGTGATCGAGGTGGAGAACCTGCATCAGCGCACCATGCCGGTGCAGATATTCGACCGAATGCCCTTTGCCACCCATGAGGATATCACTGTCAAACTGCTGCCTGGCACGCCGCCGAGCGAGCGCGATGTCGAGCACAAGCGCGGTGTGCTGGCCTGGTCCTACGACCTTGCGGCAGGTGCAGAAAAAGCCATAAATTTTGGCTACCGCGTTACCAGCCCGAAGGGCAAGCAGGTGCTGTTGGGCATGCGATAGTTCGTGTGAGGGCCATCAAGTTTGCCGCACACCGGCGCTTCAACCCGTCGGTTAACAATTCAGTCGAATAGCTGGCTCCAGGTGCCGCCGCCCTTGACCACCTCGGAATGGCGCCGGCCCCAAATCAGGCCGCCGTCGATCACTATGTCCTCGCCGTTGACGAAGCCGGCCTCGTTACCTGCCAGATAGATCGCCGCGGCAGCGATATCGTCGGTGAGGCCGGCGCGCGGAATCGCCTGAAGGGAGGCGAGGGGGCCTTTGACCTGCTCGACCGTGGCCTCGGCCTTTTCGCTGTCCATGCCCATCGATTTGGCAAAGATGCCGGTGGCGATGGCGCCCGGCGAAATCGAGTTGACTCGGACACCGTCCTCACCCAGTTCCATTGCGGCGCAGCGCGTCATGTGTATGACCGCCGCCTTGGCGACAGCATAGATCATCGATCCGCTATAGCCGGCCCGGTGTCCGGCCACGGAACCAACATTGATGATGCTTCCAGCCCTTTGGTCGCGCATCGAGCGGGCCACATGCTTCATATGGGCGAGGGTTCCGCGCACATGTACCTGGATGGCTTCATCAAAGCCATCGAGCGGCAACTCCTCCAACCGCCCTGGTGGCGCCGGTGCTCCGGCGTTGTTCATCAAAATGTCGATGCGACCATGCGCATCGAGAGTTTGCTCGACCGTGCGCTCGGCATCCGCCTCGCTGCCGGCATCCGCCTCGATAAACGTCGCGCCAGTTGCTCTGGCAACGTCGCCGCCAAGACTGGCGCGGCGGCCGGTGAAAACCACCTCGGCGCCTTCGGCGCGGAATCGTTCGACGACCCTTTGGCCGATGCCGCTCGTCCCCCCAGTTACGATGGCGACCTTG
>JAEKFU010000719.1 GCA_016522385.1 Pseudomonadota bacterium | reverse complement strand
TCTGGGGACGCGAGTCGGCGTTTGGCCGCGCATCGATCCCGCACAATGCAATCCGCTCTTTAGCGACCGAAGGATTCATGGGGCGCCGCAAGACGTTCTTCGAGCGTGAGTTTCTTGCCGCGCTTCAGATTCTCCAACAAGGGCATATCTCCGCCCGGGCCATGAAAAGTTCCTGGGCCGGCGCCATGGGCCATCCGCAATTCCTGCCGACGAAATACCTGCAATACGCAGTTGATTACGACGGCGACGGGCGTCGCAATATCTGGACATCTGTGCCGGACTCGCTGGCATCGATCGCCAACTTCCTTAGGCAAAACGGTTGGCAGCCGGGCCGCGATTGGGGGTTTGAGGCAGCTATACCACCGGAAATCTCCTGTGCACTTGAGGGACCCGAGCAGGGTAAGAAGATTGCCGAATGGGTCAAACGCGGTGCCCGACGTGTCAGCGGACGTAAATTTCCGCCCGGAGAACTCAACCGAACCGGTTTCCTGCTCATGCCGGCCGGCCGTTCTGGGCCCGCCTATATAGCAACTGAGAACTTCTACGTGCTCAAGAAGTACAATGAAAGCGACCTCTACGCATTGTTTATCGGTCATCTGGCCGACCGCCTCAGCGCCAACAAAGCCTTTGTCGGCAAATGGGCCAAACTGTCGGGCTTCAACCGACGTCAGGTGCAAGAGATGCAAAAGCGTTTGATCAAGAAGGGCTACGACGTGGGCGGTGCCGACGGCTTGGTCGGCTTCAAGACTCGCACCGCCATAGGAGCCTGGCAGCAACGCAACAAGCTGCGCCCCACCTGCTTCCCCAACGCCCGCCTGATCCGGCAGATCAGGTAGGTTCAAAGCAACGCCCGTCGCGGCCACAGGGCGCGTGAATCCGGCAAAAATCCTGCTATATTGAACGATGTTGCAATCATTTAGGGGGAGGTTTTGCGCGCCTACAAGGCATATTGTCTGGCAGCGTGTTTGTGGGCTGCAGCAAACCTGCCGTCTGCTTTACATGCCGCTGGGGTCAAGGCAGGCCACAGTCTGGCGGTCGAGCACTGCCGGCGTTGCCACGTCATTCCCGGCGAAAGCAATATGGGCATCGGTTCAACGCCGTCCTTCAAAATCATGGTGCAGTCACCTGCCAAGGATTGGCGTGACAAATTCGAGGCCTTCTTCTCTTTGCCGCCGCATCCCAATTTCGTCCGCATCAAGGAGTTTCGGGCACCACCAAAGGCACCGGCAGTTGTGGCCCCGATTGTGCTTGGCCTCAATGATGTTGAAGACCTCATGGCCTATGTCGACGACTTGGCCAGACAACTGCGCAAGCAATGACAGCAGACGCGCTATGGCGCAGAGTGCTTATAGCAGGCGCTGGTCCCACTGGATTGACCGCGGCGATTGAGTTGGCTCGTCGCGGGCGGCAGGTCCACATTGTTGATGATGCTCGCGGGCCGACGCCGGAATCGCGGGCGCTGGCAATACATGCCCGCAGTCTTGACATTCTCGAGACCTCCGGGGTCACCGAAAGGCTCCTGGCCAGGGGCAACCGGATCAACGGAATTATCATCCGTTCCAGTGGCAAGGAACTCATGCGCCTGGACTTTTCCTACCTACCGCACCGGTTCAATTTTATCTTGGCGCTACCTCAGGCCGAGACCGAGTCTGTAATGATCGATGTTCTCCAGGAGTTGGGTGTTTCGGTGAACTGGCACACCGTGTTCACCGACGTAAATCAGGCCGAAGGCTTGCAGTTCTGCTCATTCCAGGAAGGTGCCTATGTTGCTGGTATCCTGGTCGGTGCTGACGGTGCGCGCTCCAGGGTGCGCCAGACACTTGGCATCAGCTTTGATGGGGTCAGCGACCCTCAGGAATTCGGCCTGGTAGATGTGCAGCTCAGCGACTGGCCCTATCCCTTTGATCGGGCGGTTGCGATGATTGATGTTGGCAACATTGTCGGCTGTTTTCCGCTGTCCGAAGGCATATGCCGGTTCGTCACCAATCATCCAGACGTTCTCAACCGACTGCCACCCGGCGCCAAGGTGGAAAATGTGCTCTGGCAATCTGCATTCCGCATCAACTATCGCCAGGTCAGCAGTTACCAGCAAGGCAATGTGTTCCTTGCGGGTGATGCCGCCCATATTCACTCACCTGTCGGCGGCCGCGGCATGAATCTCGGAATAGAAGATGCTGCAACCTTGGCCTGGCTGATATCCGAAGGCCAAACCGAGCGCTACACCGAGATGCGCCACCCTGTTGGCAAGAAGGTTCTGGCTTTTACAGAAACGCAGACCCGACAACTCACATCGCAAAGCCTTATGAGCAGAGCCGTCCAGTACTATATCGCACCGATCATACTCAAACTGCCTGTCATGCAGCGCTTTGCTCTCGCCCGGCTGACCGGTCTCGACACGCCGCAACCGCCTTGGCTCAATCCATAATGGAATTGCAGAACCGTGAGATTCGATCACAAGCGTCGGTCAGCTTGGCTTTCGAGGTTGTGTAGGACATTCGGAAGAAACCGTCCGCGCAGTCACCAAGCCCAGCGGCGTCAAGGACCGCAACGCCCGTCTCATCGTACAGCTGCCAGCAGAACTGATCGCTGGTCAGCCCGGTGCCGCGCACGTCACACAGGACGAACATTCCTGCCTGCGGCGCGGTGCATCGCAGGCCCGGAATTTGGTTCAGTCGCATTACTGCCAGATCACGTCGGGCCCGGTAGACTTCGGTCAGTCGTTTTGGCTCATCGGCACACTCGTTCAGTGCAAGTGTCGCGGCATCTTGAATGAATCCCGGCAGCCCGTAAAGCATGCACAGGGCAAGATTGTTGAGGTGAGCGATCAGCTCTGAAGGCCCAATAGCCCAGCCAGTACGCCAGCCAGGCATGTTGCGCGACTTCGACAGGCTTGAGACGGTGACGGTCCGCTCGGCCATGCCCGGCAGGCTAGCAATGGAGATATGCGCGCCGTCGAAGATCAGGTCCGCATATACTTCGTCCGAAACCACCCACAAGTCATGGGCCATGGCCAGTTCGGCGACCATCCGCAGCTCCTTTTCGCCAAACACCAGCCCTGTTGGATTGTGCGGCGTAGTCAGAAAGATGGCTCTGCTGCGGTCTGTGATTGCCGCCTTTAGTGCCTCAAGATCCGGCTTGAACCCGTTATTGGCGTTCATCGGAACGGTGACTAGCTTTGCACCTGATGCCTGGATCGTGGCTTCGTAGGTGGCATACATGGGATCAAACGTAATCGCCTCGTCGCCAGCACCAGCGATGCACATCGATGCACAAAACAAGGCGCATTGTGCGCCGGCCAGAACGATAACGTTTTCGCGCCCGACACGCTGACCGCTCAAGCGCAAATGATTGCGCGCAATCGCATCCTTCAATTCATCGCGCCCCGACACCCCCGTGTAGTGGGTATCGCCGGCCCTCAACTGCTCGACAGCCTTATCGACGATCTTTGTTGGTGTTTCGAATTCCGGATCACCAATGCTGAGTACGATGACGTCTTCACCATTTTGACGATCCGCATCTGCCTTCGAATGCAGTCTCCAGGCATTGGCGCCTTTACCACCGATCTGACTGACGAATGTCGAAAAGTTCATGACGATTCGTTCCTGATTGAGGGTTTCTGTTGAAACATGCGGGCGGATACCGAACGACTGGACCCCAGATCGATGCCGAGACCTCGGCCGACAAATCGGCAGGCAATCTGTACCGCTTGTTCGGCATCGAACGTGTCCGGGTCAAGGCTGTACTCGAGCCATAATCCATCGGTTACCGCATTTGTGCCTATGGCCAAAGCTTCGATATCCGCTCTACTGCAGGACTGGCCTGAACTGGTTAGCAATTGCTCTATCAACAACGCCAGTTGATTGCGGTAGCGGCCGTAGGTCTCAGCATGAGCGACTCTGATCCGTGGTTCGGTCAGTGTCAGTGCCCAAAAATTGATCCACACCTTGAGTATGTTGAACGGTAGTTCTGGCCCGAAAAAGCCCGCAGTGATAAAGGCGCGGAAACGAAGACACGGATCATCCCCTGCCCGCTCCGCTGCCGCAATGGCGTGATCAAATGTGGCATCGGAAAGTTGCTGGTATGCAGCAGCAATTAGTTCCTCCTTGCCGGCAAAATAAT
Organism: Pseudomonadota bacterium; assembly: GCA_016522385.1. Classification (GTDB taxonomy): domain Bacteria; phylum Pseudomonadota; class Alphaproteobacteria; order Rhizobiales; family Aestuariivirgaceae; genus JABDJG01. The sequence goes on along the minus strand of JAEKFU010000719.1, from coordinate 3,576 downwards.
GGGTCAGCAAGCCGGCAGCTACACCAGCCTTGTCCGCAATCCGCCTGACACTCGTGCCGTGATAGCCGAATTCCGCCAGGCACTCGATGGTCGCATCAACGAAGGCCTGCCGGCGCACTTTTTCGCTTTCCCTGGTATAGGTAACGGACATAGACCAACTCTTGCAGTTTGTAGATCAAATCTAACGGCATGATTTGTTATTTTACAGTCGTACAATTCATCATTTGAGAGAGTTCCATCACCGTCAATGGCCAAACCAGTTCTACACACGCTGTCATCCTGCGCCCTCACGCAACCTGACGCCCATCGTCTCATGGCTGCGCTCGAAAAGGCCGGCGATCCAACGGCCAGTGCCGTGTCGATGAACCAGGTCGACGAAGCACAGGAACTCTGGCAGGTCGTCGCCTATTACGAAACACCTCCCAATGAGGGCAACCGGGCACAATTGTTGTCAGAAATTGGTCTAGCGACCGACACACTGTCTGTTGCGCCATTGCCCGAGAAGGATTGGGTGGCGGCATCACTGGAAGGGTTAGCGCCGGTTATTGCCGGAAGGTTTTTCATATACGGCGAACACCACAAGATTCGCCGGCCCGGTGGTATTTCGCTTCATATAGAAGCCGGCACGGCCTTTGGCACTGGCCACCATAGCTCCACGCACGGCTGCCTGATGGCCCTTGACAGCATCCTCAAGGCTCGGCGCCCATACCGGGTGTTGGACATCGGCTGTGGCACCGGCATTCTGGCCATCGCTGCCGCCCGCACCGCCCGATGTGGCACTTTTGCCACTGACATTGACCCGGAGGCGACGCGCGTCAGTGCAGCAAATGTCCGCCATAACGCCGCTGGACCACTTGTTCACGTAATCACGGCAAGTGGCACGCAAAACGCGCGCATTGCGCATCAAGCCCCTTATGATCTGATATTCGCAAACATCTTGGCCCGCCCGCTGATCTTGCTTTCACACTCAATCAAGTCGCTTGCGGCAATTAATGGCGATATTGTCTTGTCAGGATTGACGGTCGGTCAGGAAAGCTGGGTTCTAGCAGCCTATCGCAACCGGAATTTCACACTGCATCGCCGTATCCGGCTGGATGACTGGAGCACGCTCTGGCTTCGGCGGCGCTAGAGCGTTTCATGTTGATTTGGAATCAATTCTGCTTGCCCCGGGGTGGGCGATTTTCCGGCAAATCCGGCGCATTGCTCCTTGCCCGTATCCAGATACGGCCTGCGGAACAATACTTGACCATGCCGGAAAATCGCTCCGTCAGAATGGTTCCAAATCAACATGAAACGCTCTCGACCCATAAAGCAGCACGGCACCAAGAGCTGCTGCGAGTTTCAAAAAAAGCGCCCAGCGGGGAGGGAGTGCCGGGCGCTTTTAGGACTACGCTTTGGTTGGCCTCAAGAGGCCGTGCGTAGGGGTTTAGCGGTGCATTCAGCCCCAAACCTTATCATGAATCTCATGACGGGCGAGGCCGATGTCTTGCAACAGCCGGTCATCTAAAGCAGCCAGCGCGCGTTCGGCGCGGCTACGGGCAACGTAGTTGGCAGCGAACCCTGCAACACCGCGGAACGGACCCGAAATCACGCGGGCAACCGATCCGACGATCGCGGAGTTAAATTCAAAAGCAATCGTGCTCATCTTACTTCAGTCCTTCTTCCGGTTGCGCATGTGACCTGCCAAGGGCAAAGCGCGTCTTGCGGTTGTACAATTCAATCGATTACGTCACTTGCTGCAATGCAACATCATGTGAATCCTTATATTGTATTCGATATGCACAGTACCAGTGCTGAGTTTGCCGATCAGAATTGCAAAAAATGCATAGCTCCATTCACCTTCTGTTCATATTTGGTTGGTCAAGACAAATTTATATATTACAAATTGTTAACCGAATCACTTCGTATAGATAAGTGACGCTTACAAGATCGACCTGCACCTTCGGTCGCCGCCAAGCCGAAACTTGTGAAAACTGCACAATCAATAAACAAAAATCGAAATTTTGTGCGACGCAACATTAACGAAATAAAGGCCAGTTTCGGATCTTGCAGTGACCATTGCGACACTGCCAGCAAGGCTTTATGAAGGGCTATGTTCCAGTCCTTTGACGATATCACCGACAGCTCCAAGAGTGCAGAACGGATCAATGCGCTGAGAGGCCGTATAGCGGAACTGGCGCTTGATGGATACATTGTGCCGCGTGCTGATGAGCACCAGGGCGAGTATGTCGCCGCCTATGCGGACAGGCTGCGCTGGCTGACTGGCTTTTCAGGTTCCGCCGGGCTGGCAGTCGTTCTAGCCCACAGTGCGGTTATTTTTGTTGACGGACGCTACACGATCCAGATTGCCGAACAGGTGGACACCGCGATCATCACGCCGAAACATCTGATCGAAGAACCCCCGGCCGAATGGATAGAGAACGCGCTCCAGGCGGATCAAACGCTCGGGTATGATCCCTGGCTGCTGACCGGATCACAGGTCAAACGATTTGCCAAGGCCTGCGCAAAGGCAGGCGCCAGGCTCCTGCCCGTCGACAGTAACCTGGTTGATGAAATCTGGAGCGATCAGCCGGTTCACCCGAATGCACCGATCGAGGCGCAGCCCCTGCAATTTGCCGGTGTTTCCAGTGAAGACAAATTATCCGACATCAATAAACTTCTGCGCGACAAGCGGGCCGATGCCACTGTGTTGACACTGCCGGACTCTGTCGCCTGGGCTTTCAATATCCGAGGCCATGACATTGCACACAATCCGGTTGCGCTTGCTTTTGCAGTCATCCGGACCGGCGAACCAGCTATCCTGTTTATCCATCCTGACCGCGTACCGGAAGATGCCAAAGCGGCACTGCGGAAGGTCGCCGTCTTGGAACCGCGCGAAAACCTGGCGGCCGCGCTTAAAGACCTTGGCAAAGGCAACAAGCGGGTCGCCCTTGATACGGAGACGGCACCGCACGCTATTCACACAATCCTTACCGATGCCGGCGCCACGGTGGTTGAGACACCTGACCCCTGCATTCTCGCCAAAGCGAAGAAGAACCCGATTGAACAAGAAGGCGCCCGCGCCGCCCACAAGCGCGACGGTGCCGCCATGGTCCGGTTCCTCGCCTGGTTCGACCGCGAGGCGCCATCGCGAAAGCTTGACGAGATTGCCGTCGCCAAGAAGCTGGAGGGCTTCCGGACAGAAACCGGAGAACTGAAGGATATTTCTTTCGATTCGATCTCTGCAGCTGGACCCCACGCGGCGATCCCGCATTATCGGGTCTCGAACCAGTCCAATCTTCCCATCAAGCCCGGTGAGATCTATCTAATCGACTCAGGCGCCCAGTATGTTGACGGTACGACCGATATCACCCGCACGCTGATTGTCGGGGACCCGACAGCAGAAATGAAGGACCGGTTCACCCGGGTCCTTAAAGGTATGATCAATCTTACCCTGACCCGCTTTCCTGTTGGCACGACTGGCGGTAATCTTGATGTACTGGCCCGCATGGCACTGTGGAACGCAGGACTCGACTTCGACCACGGCACTGGTCACGGCGTTGGCAGCTATTTGTCGGTTCATGAGGGCCCTGCCCG
>JAEKFU010000653.1 GCA_016522385.1 Pseudomonadota bacterium | reverse complement strand
GAGCATAACGACGTCCAGCGGGCGCAGAAACACGGCCTTCGGTGGCCCAAATCCGGCCATCGGACGTCGTTACCGAACTTGCCCGATGACCCACATCGCGCTGCGTTCCGTAACTAGCCGAGTGACCAGATTTGGATCATCAAATGGTTCCACATGAGAAAGAAACGCTCTAGCACACGCATTCTCTACTTGCTGAAGACCCGTAGCCCGATAACTGCGGCGGCGATAGCCAAACAGTTCAAGATCACCAATGCCGCCGCCGCAAGCACTTGTCCACCCTGGGAAATCAAGAGCTGGTCGGACATAGCGACCGGGCCGGCAAAGGTCATGCGCAGTTTCCCGTTACGCATGATTTTCTCATCCTCGAACTCATCACATCCATCCGTAGGATATTCGGCCAACGGACGGTTGAGCGTCTGATCGGCGATGACAGTCGGAACTGGTCTTTACGATAACCTCAAGATCCTTACCCGGCTGCGCAGCGAAGGAGGCTATATGGCCGCCGTCATCCGCAATAAAGAAGGCAGTTATGACCTGAACTCCCCACAGAATCGCCATGGAATCAAGGCCAGCAGACGGCGCGTCGCTGCATGCCGGCCTAACCTTGTGTTGGTTGGCTCTGGTCTACTTCGATCTCACTCTGTCGCACTGCCCAATCAGGATCGTTTTCAGTTGAATTCACACTGTAAGACACTATTAGGTTGGTACAACAGGTCAATTGATCAATTGATGAAGCGCTCAATATTAACTTTTCTGCAACTAAGAAACGTCACATTTACTGGCGACAATTCAGTGGGATCAGTTGCCAAGCCAATGACGTTGCAGTGACTTTGGGTTATCGGAAAATTTGCTGATAAGGTCTTGTTCTGCGACATTTTTTGATCGTATTTGTGGGCTAGTGCAGTTGACTCAAACGGGGGTGCAGTGCAAATTCGTCTACTGTCGGCGGAGGGAGAAAACTTGCTGACTCGGGGAATTCTGGCACCTGGACTTTTGTTGGATGAGTGAGCGGCTAACCATTAGGTGTGTCCACGCTCATCAAGGGTAAGATAGCGTCGCGTATCAGGCGCCACGGTGGGGAGCAAACGGTTGAAGAGCCGGTTTGTAAAAGACTTGGTGGGCCAGGATCACGGTTCCGTTGCGGTCTGTAGATTCCGTCCCGTTCACGTTGATGATCTTCAAACCGATCACCACAACCCGTTCGCCGATGACCCGCCAACACATCACCGTTGGCTGATGACAACCTGTGCTGCTGGACTGGCCGGCACCACGATCATAGCAGGTGCTGTACTTGGTCTGTTCGGCGACAGCGAGATGTCCGGGTCTGCAATGGCATCCGTTCAACCTTCTGAAATTTGGCAGCGGCCGGCCGTCACATCAAAGGGTGACTTTAAGGGCGAAATTGCGGAAGTCATCGCGCAGCGGCCCTACAAAACCCTGACCGTCGCTTACGCACCGACAGACAACAAGACCTCCGCAAGCGGTACAACCCTTGTTCGCCAATCTGCGGAGCTGATCACGGGATCTCTGGCAACACTTTATCCTGAGCTCGAACAGGACAATCTGCTGTATGGCGATAGTGACAAACCGGTCGTGATTGACGGGCAGTTCGATATGCCGTCAATCGAGTCGTCGAATATTACAACAATTTCCAAGACACCGCCGCCGGAACCGGTCGACAAAACCATCGTGCTGGCCAAGGGTGGCGAATTGACCGAAGAACTGGTCGAACTTGGCATCACTATTGAAACTGCGCGCGCCATGGCAAATGCCATCGAACCGATCTTTCCGACTAAGCTGATGCGTGACGGTCAGACATTTACCGTTACACTCGATCAACAGCAGGATTTCTATGGCAACGACGTCATTTATCCCGTTCAGGTAACGTTCTCACCCGGACCCAATGAGAACATTGTTGTAGAAGCCGATGAGGACGGGCGTTTCATCGCCCGCGTTGATGGCGCCGGCGAAGGCGCTCGGTCGCGCTACGCGACAGCACCTCACTACCGCGCCAAGGGCCAGATATCCTCGACCCTATATACTACCGCGCTTGATCAGGGTGTGCCGGAGAATGTAATTAATGAAGTGATCCGAGCCTTCTCGTTCGATCTCGATTTCCAGCGCCAAGTTCGCAACGGCGACCCGTTCGAAGTTTTCTACGGCCAGCCACTATCGGGATCGTCCAAGACCCGCAAGGTACTCCACTATGCTACATTGAAGGTCCGTGGCAAGCCGAAGACCTATTACCGCTATACGACACGCGACGGGCGAACGCAGTATTATGATGACAACGGCCGCAGTGCCTCAAAATCGCTCATGCGGACACCGATTTCCGGCGCGCGCATATCTTCCGGCTATGGCATGCGCCGCCATCCGATCCTCGGCTACACCAAAATGCATACCGGCGTTGATTTCGCCGTGCCCCGCGGAACGCCAATTCGCGCCGCTGGCTCAGGCATTGTTGCCTCAGCCGGACGCAAAGGCGCCTACGGCAATGCGGTGGTTATCAAGCACGCCAAACGCTACTCGACGCTCTATGCCCACATGCGCCGCATTGCATCCGGCCTAAAGCCCGGCACTCGCGTGCGCCAGGGCCAGGTGATTGGCTATGTCGGCTCGACCGGGCGCTCAACCGGCCCGCATCTGCACTATGAGGTTCGTCTGAGAAACAAGCCGATCAATCCAAAACGGATCAGGCTGGCCGGCAAAACGCAGCTGAAAGGGGCGGAACTCAAATCCTTCAAGCGGCAGAAAGCCAAGATCATCGCGATGGCCGAGACCGCCCCGGTTGCTACCAAGTTGGCTCAGGCCGGCACACAATAGTCAAATCGCGCCTATGCCGCCTCGGCGCTGCTCACTGCACCGTTAATGATCAACCCGCTATCACCAGCTGAAATCGCAACGCTTTCGCCGTCACCGATCATTCCGGCAAGAATCTGCTCGGCAAGTGGATCCTGGAGGTACTTTTGGATCACTCGCTTTAGCGGCCGGGCACCGTATGCCGGATCATATCCCTTGTCTGCCAGCCAGTCGCGCGCTGCAGTATCGATGTTCAGAACGATCTTGCGGTCGTCGAGCAGCTCTTGCAGCCGTGCCGTCTGTATGTCTACGATCGCTGCCATGTGTTCACGCTTCAGGCGATGGAACAGAATGATCTCGTCCAGTCTGTTTAAAAACTCTGGACGGAACGAGGCTTTAACGACGCCCATCACCTCATCACGCACCTTGTCGACGTCGTCGCCTTCAGCAAGATTGACAAGAAACTCCGCCCCCATGTTGGAGGTCATGATGATCAATGTGTTGCGAAAGTCGACCGTGCGGCCGTGACCGTCAGTCAGGCGCCCTTCATCAAGCACCTGCAACAGCACATTGAACACATCTGGATGAGCCTTCTCAATTTCGTCGAACAGCACAACCTGGTAGGGACGGCGCCGGACGGCTTCGGTCAACGCGCCACCCTCGTCATAGCCGATATAGCCGGGCGGCGCGCCGATCAGCCGAGCCACTGAATGCTTTTCCATGAATTCCGACATATCGATCCGAACCATTGCGTGTTCATCATCGAAGAGAAAATTTGCCAGCGCCTTGGTCAGCTCGGTCTTGCCGACTCCGGTCGGCCCGAGGAAAACAAACGAACCGGTCGGGCGGTTCGGGTCCTGCAGACCGGCCCGCGCCCGGCGCACTGCGGTTGCCACCGCACCGACCGCTTCGCTTTGCCCGACAACCCGGCTGGCCAGCGCGTCTTCCATTGCCAGAAGCTTTTCACGCTCTCCCTCAAGCATCTTATCGACCGGTATGCCAGTCCAGCGCGACACTACGTGAGCGACATGCGATTCGGTCACTGCCTCTTCCATCATCGGATTGCCCGGCTGACAGATCGCTTCCACTTCTTTCAGATTGTTTTCTAGCTCAGGGATCTTGCCATATGTCAACTCACCGGCCTTGGCCAAATCGCCGCCACGCTGCGCCTGTTCGAGCTCAAGCCGCGCGTGGTCCAGCTCTTCCTTGATTTTTTGGGCAGCGCCGAGCTTTTTCTTTTCCGACTGCCAGGTCTGGGTCAAGGTAGTCGACTTTTCCTCCAAATCGGCCAACTCCTGCTCTAGCTTTTCCAGACGATCCTTTGAAGCCTTGTCGGTTTCCTTCTTCAGCGCTTCGCGTTCAATCTTGAGCTGAATGATGCGCCGGTCCAGTTCATCCAGTTCTTCCGGCTTGGAGTCGACCTGCATCCGCAGCCGCGATGCTGCTTCGTCCATCAGATCGATCGCCTTGTCCGGCAGGAACCGGTCGGTGATATACCTATTAGACAGATTGGCCGCCGACACCAGGGCGGAATCGGTGATCCTTACGCCGTGGTGCAGTTCGTATTTTTCCTTCAGACCACGCAGGATCGACACGGTGTCTTCCACCGTCGGCTCGTCGACAAACACCGGCTGGAAGCGGCGCGCGAGGGCAGCGTCCTTCTCAACATGCTTTTGGTATTCATCGAGCGTTGTCGCCCCAACGCAATGCAGCTCGCCACGCGCCAATGCCGGTTTGAGCAAGTTGGAAGCATCCATCGCACCGTCCGCCTTGCCCGCACCGACCAGCGTATGCATTTCGTCAATGAACAGAACGATGCCCCCGGCTGCCGATTGAATCTCCGACAGGACCGCTTTGAGGCGCTCTTCGAATTCGCCGCGATACTTCGCGCCGGCGATTAGCGCCCCCATGTCGAGCGCCATCAATAGTTTGTCTTTGAGACTTTCCGGTACATCACCATTTACGATCCTGAGCGCCAACCCCTCAGCGATGGCGGTTTTGCCAACACCGGGTTCGCCAATCAGAACCGGGTTGTTCTTTGTACGTCGTGACAGCACCTGGATCGTGCGTCGAATTTCCTCGTCCCGCCCTATTACCGGGTCGAGTTTGCCCTCGCGCGCCGCTTCGGTCAGGTCCCGGGCATACTTCTTCAATGCATCATAGCCTTCTTCAGCCGATGCCGTATCTGCTGTGCGGCCTTTGCGCAACTCATCAATGGCCTTGTTGAGGCCGGTCGGCGTGACGCCAGACTGTTTCAGCGCACTTGCAGCCTCGCTCTTCTCGACGGCCAATGCCTGGAGCAAGCGTTCAGCAGTCACATAGCTGTCGCCGGCTCGTTGAGAAATCTTTAATGCCGTTTCAAAGACTCGTGCGGTCTCCGGCGCCAGATAGACCTGGCCTGCACCAGTGCCTTCAACTTTCGGCAGCTTGTTCAATGCCGCCGCGGTGGCAGCCACCGCTGCCTTTGCGTCTCCGCCGGCAGACTTTATTAATCCGGCAGCGAGCCCCTGGTCATCGTCCAGCAAGACTTTCAGAATGTGTTCGGGTGTAAAACGCTGATGACCTTCTCTCAGCGCCAGATTTTGCGCCGCCTGGACAAATCCACGTGCCCGCTCGGTATATTTATCAAATTCCATGACAAGTTACTCCTTGGCCCGCAACCCAGACGGCCTTGACTTCAAGCACCGCACAATCATGCGCCCTAATTGGAATCTAAACCGCACAGATTCAAAAACATGTTGCTAAACCCGACCAGCGGCATTTCTCACCATGCCAAGAACCCTGCCTACCAGATATAGTATCGCCAAAGCGCATCTCAAGATCATTCAAAGAGATCAGTTCGGTTTCATCAGGGGCATGGTTAGGATTTCATGCAACACGCAACCATATCGGCTATTTACCGCTATCCGGTTAAGGGATTGAGCCCCGAGCCACTCGACACAATTGAAATCAAGGCAGGTCAAATGCTGCCCTTCGACCGTGCTTTCGCGGTGGAGAACGGCAGCCGGGATTTCGACCCGATCAACCCTAGATATTTCCCTAAAGCGAAATTCCTGCAACTGATGACCCACGAGCAGTTGGCCGCACTCGAAACGCACTTTGAGTCCGACACGCAGCAGCTTAAAATCCTGCGTGGTGGCAAACAGGTTGCGGCCGGCAACCTGTCACTGCCGATCGGACGGCAACTGGTTGAACAATTCCTGTCGGCTTATCTGGGATCGGCGGCCCGCGGTGCGCCGCGAATAGTCTGTGCGGATAATCACCACTTCGCAGACGTTCCCGATAGCTTCATATCACTGATCAATCTGGCCAGCGTCAAAGATATCGAGAGGGTTATCGGTCAGCCAGTCGATCCGCTGCGGTTCCGCGGCAACATTTACGTCGAAGGCTGGGAGCCGTGGCAGGAGCTTGAGCTGCTGGGCAGCAGGTTGAAAATTAACGACAAATCCTTGTTCACCGTCAGTGCACCAATAGACCGCTGCGCAGCGACCAATGTTGATCCAAACACCGGCACCAGGAACTTGCAAATCCCGCGTACGCTTGCCGAAGTATTCAGTCACGAAACCTGTGGACTCTATCTGACGGCAATCGCTGACGGCGACATTTCGGTCAAAGCCGCTATTTCCGCTGATCCGACGCACCCGGCCGGATCAGCCAACCGCGGCCTCGGCATCTGAAGGTGGTTCAGATGATCCTTCGTCGTCGGCAGATGACGATGTCGATTTCGCACTGCCGTCACCGGCAGCAGCATCCTCACCTGACGCAGCCGCCTTCGATCGTGAAGACGTCCGTCGGGTCCGCTTCGGCTTTTCTGCGGGAGCCTCATCATCAGGCGGGCTCTTCAAGAACTGCGGTAGGTCACCGTCGAAACTGACGGCGTCATCGCTATCTTGCGACTTTGCGGTCGCGTCGGCTCCACCGTTGGCTTTCGCATCGACGCTCTCGACTGAGGCTTTGCTATCGTCGGCGGGCTGTTGTTCGGACGGCTGGGGACCAGACCCCACAGCTTCCTGCATGCGCTGTTGCTGCAGTTGTTCTTTCTGGCTCTGATTGGCGGCAATAATTCGCATATAGTGCTCCGCGTGCTGATAATAGCTCTCGGACATGACAATGTCGCCCGACGAGACCGCATCGCGAGCGAGCTGTAAATATTTTTCAGCTACCGTCTGGGCTGTCCCGCGCACTTTAACATCAGGTCCATTGCTCTCATAAACCCGGTTGGACGAATTGCCGCCCGGCCGGCGCTGATTGCGGCCGCGCGATCTGCTCTTGTGTTGCCCTTGTCTCATGCTGTCGTCACACTGTTGTTTAAACAATCAATGAATGTGAACCCCTCGTGACATCTCGCAATATCGGATGTCGGGGCTGCACCGCAAATGATCCTATGTAAGCCGAACAACAAAATGCGCACGCACACTCAGTGAGTCCGAGACTGTAAGCCGTCTGCTTTTGCGATTCTCCGTTAGCCTTACCGGATCAAATCCGATTACGGATTCTTTTGCGCCTTCTGGTCAATCCATCCCGCTATGGAATGATGCCCCCTATCGCTTCGCGATGCCTATCCACTCAAACGAATAATTGTTTGGCCTCAACAGGCAAGCAAATCCAAGTCACCAATGGAAGGACGTTTAACTGTTAAGAACCTAACCTGTTGCGCGCTGCTTTCCAAGCCCCTTTTTGCAACACAGTGTCACTTTCTGCCGGTTGGGGCTTGAGACCCGTCACAACCCGAGGCAATCCGGCCAGATCAAGTCTGACGGCGGACACTGGCGAACCAGCGGCAAATCCCGCGCGCACCATGATAT
>JAEKFU010000637.1 GCA_016522385.1 Pseudomonadota bacterium | reverse complement strand
AACCGAGCTCGATGCGTTTGACTCACCTAACTTCCCGCCACTTGCCGAAATCGGTACCGAGCTGCGCTTTGGCGATGTAAATGGAGTGCCTTCGACAAGCGCCATGTTGACCGGTGAGGCACCGGTCTACCGCGACTGCAATATTGCCGTTCTGCGGCTGTTTCCAGGAATTCCAGCGGGCCTTATCGATGCCGTCGTTGCATCAGGTACTGTTGGCATCGTGTTGCGCTGTTACGGTGTGGGTACCGCGCCAACTTCCGATAAGCAGTTCCTGACTGCGTTACAGCGGGCTTGTGATGCCGGCGTCATCGTCATTGCCGTGTCGCAATGCCTGGAGGGCAGCGTTTCACTTGCGCGATACGCCGCGGGGTCAGCGCTGTCGGATGCCGGAGTGCTCAGTGGGTTCGATATGACGACGGAGGCGGCCTATACCAAGCTGCACGCATTGTTTGCCTGTGGGTTCGACCGTGCGGAAGTCGCCCGGCTCATGCAGCAAAATTTGTGCGGCGAGCTCACGCCGGCTTGAGTCCGACCGGGCGGGATCATCTCTTGCGCGTCCGGCCTTGATATCTGGTGGCCGCCGCTGGCATTTGCCATCGGTTTCGTCGGTGCGTGCATAATGCCGTAATCCTACAAGCTGATCGAGAAGTGGGGCATCGACGATGCCGTTGGCGCGGTCACGGTGCACGGCACACTAGGTGTCTGGGGCGTAATTTACGTCGGTATCTTTGCTTCCGGCTACCCGTCGCTGTCTGGTGATGCAGGCGTGGCAACGGTCAGTTTCTTCGGCCAGTTCGTCGGCATGATAGTGATGGGGCTTTGCGGCTTCGTCATCGGGTATCTGTGCGCTTGGATCTTCAAGGCCATGGGCAGCCTGCGTGTGCCCGAAAACGCCGAGATCAATGGTCTCGACCTGACCAAGGTACCCGCAGCGGCGTTCCCGGAAGGCATTCCGGTCTCACCGCATCCGGCTGAATAGTAATACACGAAAGGAGAACTCCAATGGGCGCACCATTTGATACAGGTACCTGGAACGGCGTAGAGGCCACTTACTATGTGGGCGCCGGCGGCGGTGCTGGAGCCGAAACACTTTGGCTTTTTGTCTCAATCGCACTGTGTTGCTTTGCGCTATGGATGGGCCACAGCCACGAGCTCGACGCCTATAGGCGCAGCGAGAAGTAAGCGCCAGACGCACTCTACAACAATAGAAGGGGCACCCCGCCGGGCGCCTTTTTTTCAACGAGGCGGACCGTCAGTTCAAATTGAACCTGTATTTGACGATGCGGTCGTTACCGGAATCGGAAATCCACAACGTGTCGCCGCGCACCTCAACGCCTTCCGGTGTGGTAAACTTGCCGGGACCTTTGCCAGCTTTACCGTCTCCCAGGACGAGCAGGAGTGTTCCGTCCTCGGCAATGAACTTGACCGTGTGGCTGTTCTTGTCGGCCGCAATCACGGTGCCGTCTGAAAGGACATCCTGATATCGCACGCCGTTGAAGTTGTAAGGCGCGCCTTTCAGTTCGCGTTTGATTTCCAGATCCGCTGACAAAAGCAGCATCCGGTTGTTGCCGGCATCGGCCAGCCAGATATCGCCATTGGCGGTCGCTTCAAGGTCGTGCGGCGATGACAAACCTCTTAACTCGGCAACCACCTTGCCAGCCGCATAGGCAACAACATTGCCAGACCAGGCGCCGGCGACATAGATGCGTCCATTTGCGTGGGCCAGCACACCTTCAGGTCCACGGATGCGTTTGCTCAACTCCCCGGTCAGCGTCACTGCAGTCCCATCCATTGCATAGATCGTGACACGGTTGTTGTGGGTATCGGCGACATAGACGCGGCCGTGGTTGTCGAAATCCACATCATGCGTGCCTGACTGGTGGTCGGCGCCGAATTCGCCGACCATCGCCAGGCTATCCGGATCGAGGATAGCCACCCGGTTGTTGCCGACATCCGATACCAAGAGATACTTGCCGTCCGGCGACAGCTTCAGATCATGTGGGTTCTCAAGCTCAACGGTGCTTGCACTGACAAAGGTTGCGGTCGGGTCGGCGGCAGTGGCCTGCGTCAGCGCAAGCATGGCAACAGCAGACAAGACAATTCGGAACATCTAACCTAAGCCGCTTTCCGCAGCGCCTCCCTTACCCAGTCGAGCCGATCCTGGCCAAAATGCATCTCGCCATTGACGAACATGGTTGGTGCGCCGAACGCGCCGCGCTCGACGGCTTCGTTCGTCAGGTCAATCAGCTTTTTTTTCACTTCCGGGGTTTGTATCGCCTCAGCCATCGCGGCCCCGTCCAGATCGGATTCGGTCATAATCGCGGCAATCTCATTCGGATCACTTGTGTCGCGCCCGTGCACCCAGGTCGCTTCATACATCGCCTTGTTGTAAGGCTCGATGCAGCCGTCCTCCAGTGCCCAGGCCGCACCGCGCATGATCGCCAATGTGTTAATGATGAAATGCGGGTTCTTTGTGAACGGCACGCCATAGCGCTCGGCGAACCGCGCAATATCGCTGAACATCCAAGCGCCCTTGGGCTTGATGCTGACTGGTGTCGTGTTTTCCGTTGCCTTGAAGACACCGCCAAGCAGCACCGGCCGGTAGTTCAGCCTAGCGCCGTACTCAGCGCAGATGCCTGGCAGTTGCGTCCATGCCAGATAGGCCGTCGGGCTGCCATAGTCATAATAGAAGTCAACGCTTTGGCTCATTCATTCGCTCCTCACCACGTCTCGACATACGGTCGCACATCGGTCTCGAATGTCCAGGCGGCGCGCGGCTGCGTGTGCAGGTTCCAATAAATCTCAGCCAGATCATCCGGCTGCATAATGCCGTCTTCGGGACGTGTTTCGAACCACTCGGGAAACAGTTTGCGCGTCCATTCCGTATCGATTGCCCCGTCGATCACCACATGCGCGACGTGAATGCCCTGCGGCCCCAACTCGCGCGCCATGCTCTGCGCCAGTGCCCTGAGCGCATGCTTGCCGCCGGCAAACGCTGAAAAACCGCTGGCGCCCCGCACGCTGGCTGTTGCACCGGTGAAAATCATTGTACCGTGGCCGCGCTTCACCATCCGCTTGGCCACTTCGCGGCCGTTGAGAAAACCGGCAAAAGCGCACATCTCCCAGACCTTGCGATAGACTCGTGATGTCGTCTCAAGAACCGAGAACCGCACATTTCCGCCAACATTGAAGACAAAGGCTCCGATGGGTGCGATGTCGGTCTCGATATGTTCGACCAGGGCGATCACCTGGTCTTCATCTCGGGCATCGGAATGAATGCCGGTTGCCGTGCCGCCCTCCGCCTCGATCTTTTCAACAAAGGCCGAAAGATCGCCGCGTCGGCGCGTGCCGACCGCATGAAAACCTTCGCGGGCAAACCGGCGCGCCACGGCCGAGCCCAGGAAGTCACCAGCACCGATCACCAAAACGCATTTGTTTGGGTTTGTCATGAGTGTTGCGTTCCCCGACGTTTTTCTGGGAATTGTCAGTGTTTGTATCGTTATCGCTTTTTGGCTTTAACACAACCTGTCTTGAGTCTGGCCCAGGCAACCCAAGTTTTCCTTCAACGCCTCTATGTCCCCATTGACCGTTCACTCTACGGTGCTGCTTGCAACGGTGAACTCGCCTTGTAAGATTCGCTCCGAAGACGCTAAGACGATACGTTGAAATCTGTAGATCTGTCATTGGCATCGATTTGTTGGCCAATCCTGCGAACGCTCAGACCAGGCCGACCCATAAGTGCGCGTGCCGGCGGCGCGGCTGCGAGACGGGCTTGACCTGTACTGTGCGACCGCCTGCAGCGGTTTGCCGCCGATACATGACCATAATCAATCTCAGATGACCGCACCATTACCGAGCACGGCTCGGCGAAATCGGTTTTTTAAATGGACGCCGTCTTTTGGCGGTAGGACAAAGTCTAGTGTTTCGGCGCGCACCTTGATGACGTGGTAGACTGGACCCGGCGCCCCCAAAATGACCGGCAACGCTTCCTTGAGTTCCTCTAGTGAACGGACGACCCCGCTGATCGGGATGCCGCAGGCGGCGGCAACCGCGGCCAGATCCGTATTCGCAGATGTGTGCGTCGCCTGCATGCCGGTTTCGCCATAGTGTTCATTGTCCATCGTGCAGATCGACAGGTTGTGCGGTGCCTGCAGGGCAACCGTTGCAAAGCTGCCCATACCCATTAGCGTTTCACCATCACCAGTGATCACCAGCACGCGCCGCTTGGGCTGCGCCAGCGCCAGGCCAAGCCCCATGCCGATGGCCCCCCCCATGGCGCCCCATAGCGGGAAATTCAGATCGCGGTCGCCGGCGGCGGTGATGTCCCAAGC
>JAEKFU010000620.1 GCA_016522385.1 Pseudomonadota bacterium | reverse complement strand
CAGGACATTCCGCGAAAAGAGCATGAACTGATTGAAGAGTTAGGATTAGAGGAATCAAAGGCGCCAGTAAGAGAGCTGCCTTACTGGCGCAAACCGAAGAAGATCTACATTGTCCCGCCCGGCTACGACGATGCGGAGCGGACTCTGCAAATGCAATCGGCCCAGGAAGCCGTCGGCGATGTGGAGCTGGTGCAGATTTCCTATCCCATTGCGGACGAAGTCATCGACGATGCGGAGGTCTTGTTGGCCAGATGCACGCCGAGAATCGTGCGTGAGGCAAAGCAACTTCGCTGGCTGCAGGATTCTCGACACGGTGTGGATGCCTGCATGGTTCCCGAGATTCAAGACAAGCAGTTCATATTGACGAACGCCCAGCACACCTCCGGGCCGCCGATTGCCGATCATGTTGTCGCTATGATGACGATGCTGACGCGCGGACTGTATAACTTTCATAATTTTCAGTTGCAAGGCGTGTGGGCGGAACGACCCTTCAAGTTTCCGATACTTGAATTAAGTGACAAGACCATGCTGGTCGTCGGCCTCGGCGGTGTGGGAACCGAAGTGGCAAAACGTGCCAACGGCTTAGGCATGAGGGTCTTGGCGGTTCGCAAATCGAGCCGCAGCGGCCCGGACTTTGTTGCATACGTCGGTCTGTCCCACGAAGTCTATGATCTTGCCGGTCAGGCCGATGTCATTGTCAACGCCCTGCCGCTAACAGGCGAAACCAGCGGCCTGTTTGATAGCAAGTTTTTTAACTCGGTCAAGCGCGGCGCCTATTTCATTTCAGTCGGCCGGGGCGAGAGCACCGTGACCGATGACCTGATCGCGGCCCTGCAAGATGGTCGTTTGACGGCTGCCGGCCTCGATGTGACGGATCCGGAACCTTTGCCGGCGGACCACGAACTCTGGAGTCTGCCGAATATCGTTATCACTCCGCATATGGCGGCCACGACGGATCAGGGTCGCTGGCGCAGATGGACCGTTACACTGGAAAACCTGCGCCGCTATGTCAACGGCGAGAAAATGCTAAACGTAGTCGACGTCGCACGCGGCTACTAGAAGCGGTCTCAGCAATTATTCTAAGGGTCGGCTGTCTATTTGCCGGCGAGTTGAACGTTTGGCACATTACGGCTTGGTATTTGCGGTGGGATTGTCTGCCAACGCCACAACGAGGTCGGCGTATTCTTTTCGACTTCCCAGGCAGCAATGTCGGGATCCGTATTGAACCTCAACCTGTTACCACGAAGCTCTTTGTCTTCGAACACGACCTTGCCACCGATCATCGTCATGACGGGATACAGCGTATCCAGCTTCTCTACTTCAACGGCCATGTAGTCACCGTTGAGGATAGCGAGATCCGCTAGTTTGCCCGCTTCGATCGAACCGATTTTGTCGTCTTTCCAGATCGCGTATGCGCCCCAACGAGACATCATCAGTAACAGGGTCAATCGATCCGGTACCGCCTCCTCTGGAACACCGAAATTCTTGCCGTCGATCTTTCGGGTCATCCACATGATGCCGTCTTCGAAGGGGGATTTGCGGATATCTTTGGCGCTACCAAAGGTATTGATCAAAGCCCTAGCTCCTTTGTCTAGCATGCTCTTAACGGGTGCGTTGTAGGTTAAGTATTCTTCACCGTAGTCTTCTTCGAGCACTTGGCTGGGCACTCTCGTCGCGTCACAGGAAAACGCCATATTGAGGCGCGCTGCTATGTCGATTTGTTGCTGCGTCACTGAATGGCAGTGGTCCACCTGCAGCCTGAGGGTGCGGAGTTTCTGCAACGATATGCCGGCACCAAACAACGTATCCAAATAAGCCTGTACCGCAACGTCACCGGCGACATGCCACCCCGGTATACCAGTTTGTCGTCCTGCCGCTGCCAATTCAGCCAAAACTTTGAGGTGCGACAGACGTCGCATGTTGGCCGGACTGGATTCCATCGTTGGACAGAGCTCGCGCGCTTTGAGCGCATCCGTTTTAGCCGGTATTGAGGTGCACCATGCGACGCCGCCACCATCGAGTGCACCGGCACTGCTGCCTATGCTCCACATCATGTCCGAGCCGTATCCGGTCAAGTCACCAATGCGCCAATACGTCTCAGTGATCCGCGGATTAAAGGGCTGCATCCAGCGATGACCCCAGGCGAACCGAATAGGCATTAGATCATTGCGTGCTAGATGCACAGATGCATTGAAACCGCCCTCACATTGGAGGTGAGTCTTGAACGCAGTGACACCATTTTGCGCGTTGAGTTGCATTACCTCCATATAGGCCTGCGTGTATTCATCCTCTCGGCCTGCCGCCGTCAGAATGATGTCACCACGTACACAGCGTGGCCCGTCGGTATAGTCACCAGAGTGGCCGACGCTTTCGTCGATCCAGAAGTCATCAGGTATCGGGTTGCGGTATCTTGCCTCGATTGACCCAATACCGAGCGAGTTGTAGACAGCGCCACCCCTCGTGCTGACGACAACGGGATTGTTCGGTGTAATAGGGTCAAGAAACTGTTTGCTAACGGTCTTGCCGATGATCTGTACTGCGACTTGGGCCGGATTGAGACGGACCTGTATCCATTGTCCGTCCGGAATCTGTCGGGCTCTAGCCTCCAGCGCCTTGGCCAACAGGTCTTTCATCTGCGCCGGCGTTTCCGCAGAGAGATTTACTTGCAAAAGCTCAGGAATCGCTTTTAGCACCCACGGAAAATTAGACAGCGTGTGTTCATAGAGATGACTGTGGGTATCAATTAGGCCTGGCAAGACTGTGTTGCCCTTGGCATCAATCGTTTCGGTCCAATCCGCGACGTATTTTTTTATTTCCGTGTTAGTGCCAACCGCAATGATCTCGTCATCGCGAATCGCGATAGCTTGGGCGAACGTAATGTCAGCGATATCATCGGAGTCCGCGGTGATTACCTTACCATTGACAACGACAGTCGTGGCAAACGGTGATTGCGCCGCCATGACCGAGGTACTGAGTGACAGACAGGCAATTGCGAGAAACAATCCCAAACATTTGTCGAGGCTAATACTCATCTCGGTGCTCCTGACAGATCAACACATCTGTCGTTATCAAGCCGTGCGCGCGGCGACTTCTACTGTGTGGAAATAACCC